>CAJNCH010000002.1:0-188726 GCA_905221225.1 bacterium | reverse complement strand
GGACCTTCTCTCACTTTCTTATTTCAAGGCGAGAGGCTGAAAACCTCCACTGGAGGTGCCTCGTTTTCCTATTTTTAGACTCGGGGTAAAAAGGTCCCCCGGACCTTCTCTCACTTTCTTATTTCAAGGCGAGAGGCTGAAAACCTCCACTGGAGGTGCCTCGTTTTCCTATTTTTAGACTCGGGGTAAAAAGGTCCCCCGGACCTTCTCTCACTTTCTTATTTCAAGGCGAGAGGCTGAAAACCTCCACTGGAGGTGCCTCGTTTTCCTATTTTTAGACTCGGGGTAAAAAGGTCCCCCGGACCTTTTTACTCCCAAAAGTCATCAAATACGGTGATGGGTAGGTGGCGTTTATGTTGGCCTTTATGCCACCAGTTTTCGATTCTTGTTTGGGCTTCTGGGCTGATTGTTTTGCCTTCTAGGTAGTCATCAATCTCTTCATAAGTGACTCCGAGGGCTACTTCGTCAGCTAGACCTGGTTTATCTTCTTCTAGGTCTGCTGTTGGGATTTTTTCATAAAGGGCTGGGTCTGCACCAAGTTCCTGCAAGAGTTGTTTTCCTTGGCGTTTATTGAGACGGTAAAGAGGGAGAATATCCGCACCACCGTCACCAAACTTGGTAAAGAAACCTGTGATATTTTCCGCGGCGTGGTCTGTCCCAATGACCGCTCCACTATGGGCACCCGCAAGGGCATATTGGGCAATCATACGACTACGAGCCTTGATATTGCCCTTGTTAAAATCTGAAACAGGACTACCTGTCGCTTCAACTGCAGCTGTCATGGCATCAGCTGATTCCTTGATATTCACAACCAAGCTGACATCTGGCTGGATGAAGGCTAGGGCTTTTTGAGCATCTGCTTCATCAGCTTGCACTCCATATGGCAGGCGGACAGCGATAAATTTGTAGCTGTCGTCTCCTGTCTCTCCGCGCAGTTCTTCCATAGCTAATTGGGCTAATCGACCTGCTAAGGTTGAATCTTGTCCTCCAGAAATCCCTAGTACAAAGGTTTTTAGGAAGGGATGTTTTTTCAGGTATCTCTTTAAGAAATCAATAGAATGACGGATTTCTTCTTGGACATCAATCACCGGTTTGACACCCAGCTCTTGGATAATCGTTTCTTGCAAACTCATTCTTCTTCTCCTTCACCGAGGGCTTCCTTGCGCATCTTGTCAATCAAGTCCATCTTGTCTTGCCATACATCACGCGCCAAATCCACGGGATAATGCTGCGGATTGAGCACACGCTTGTATTCATCCCAAAGCTTGTCAAATTCCTTACGGGCATAAGCCTGAATCTCAGTCAAGCTAGGCAGGTTGTAAATCAATTTTCCGTCTTTGAAGATATCCACCAAGAGAGGCACGGCATCAAAATTACGAACCGTCTTCTTGATGTAGGTATAGGTCGGATGGAACATCTTGATTTCAGTCATGTCGCTCACATCCACACCGTCATAAGTGATGTAGTCACCCTCTGACTTGCCTTTTTCACGACTGGTAATGCGCCACACCTGCTTCTTACCTGGCGTAGACACTTTTTCAGCATTATTAGACAGCTTAATCGTATTGCGCATGTTCCCATTTTCATCTTCGATTGCAACAATCTTGTAAACTGCCCCAAGAGCTGGCTGATCATAGGCTGTAATCAGCTTTGTACCCACACCCCAGACATCAATCTTGGCCTTTTGCATCTTGAGGTTTAGGATAGTATTTTCGTCCAAATCATTAGAAGCATAAATCTTAGCATCTGTAAATCCAGCCTCGTCCAGTTGCTGACGGACTTTTTTGGAAATGTAGGCAATATCCCCAGAGTCAATCCGAACACCCATAAAGTTAATCTGGTCACCCAGTTCACGCGCCACCTGAATGGCCGCTGGCACACCGATACGAAGGGTGTCATAGGTATCCACAAGAAAGACGCAATTTTTATGGGTCGCAGCATATGCCTTGAAAGCCTCATAGTCGTTACCATAAACCTGCACCAAGGAATGAGCATGGGTCCCCAAGACAGGAATGTCAAAGAGTTTACCCGCACGCACATTGCTGGTTCCATTGGCACCACCAATCACCGCTGCGCGTGTTCCCCAGATAGCCGCATCCATTTCTTGCGCCCGACGTGTTCCAAACTCCATCAAGGGTTCATCTTCAATAACCGAGCGAATACGAGCTGCCTTAGTCGCCACTAATGTCTGGTAGTTGACGATGTTCAAAAGAGCCGTTTCGACCAATTGACATTGGGCTAGAGGGCCTTCCACCTGCACAATCGGTTCATTAGCAAAAACCAAGTCCCCTTCTTGGGCAGAACGAACAGTCAACTCCAACTTGAAATTGCGGAGATAGTCCAAGAATGCCCCATGATAGCCCAGCGACTCCAAATAGGCAATATCGCTATCTGAAAAACGCAAGTCTTCAAGATAATTCACAATTCTTTCCAAACCTGCAAAAACCGCATAGCCGTTCTTAAAAGGCTGTTGGCGGAAATACACCTCAAAGACCGCCTTTTTATTGTGAATCCCTTGGTCAAAGTAAACCTGCATCATGTTTATCTGGTACAAGTCCGTGTGCAATGTCAAACTATCATCTGGATACATACTTTTCCTACTTCCTTAGCTAGAAACACATGAAAATTTTCAAGAACTTTCATGTATTCCAATAAATTAGTACTATTATATCACATTTTAGCTGGATTGAGAAAAGAGTAACAAGCTATTCACCACTCTCCAGTTCATCCATATCTTGTTCAAACTTTTTCTGAGCCCATTCGCCATAACTTTTAAGACCGAGATTGCCGATAAAAACCCAAGGAAGGTAAATCAGATAAGTAATGACCCAAGCAGATAAGTATTTAACGTTCAAAGGATTGTGCTGATAAATTTCTATGTTAAATTGATAATTCTGCAACATCAAAAGAGTCGTAATAGCGAGAGTTACCAGCAAACACCCTAAAATTGTAAAATGAAAACGACTATAGTAGTTCACACCCAAATCTCGAGCACGGCCGAAAAAGTAAGAAGTTCCAATAATGATAATGATGAGAATCATTCTCGGATTAAAAAGACTTGGTGCTAATACTGCAATCATATAAGATAAAAGCAAGAAAGCTATAGAGATATAGAAACTTTCAGCCCCCGCTTTATTCATCAGTTGTTCTTCTCTTTCGTCTAATAATTGATAATAAAAAAATCTATTTTTCATCTTCTTCCTCCCAAAATAGTTGGTCTAGGGTTTTCCCTAAACATCTGCAAATGGACTGGCAGAGCGAGAGACTGGGATTGTATTTCCCCGCCTCTATCAAACCAATAGTCTGGCGCGTCACCCCCACAGCCTCTGCCAGTTGACCTTGAGTTAAATCAAGCTCTACACGAGCTAATTTTAATTTTAAATTTTTAGCCACCTGCGTCCTCCTTATAGTTTTAAAAAGTTGCGCCTCTTTTTAACAACATTATATCATATATCTAACTTAATGCAATATATAAATGTCATTTTGTAAAATTTTATTAACAAAAAACTCTCTACCACCTAAATGATAGAGAGTTCTCTGCTTATTCAATTTTTTTCAAAATATCGACGACATCACTTCTTTTCTTAACTTGATAGGACTTGATTCCCAATTTCTCAGATGCGATTGTATTGTCCTCAATATCGTCTAGAAAGACACAATTTGTAGGATTTAACTGGTATTTATCGAGAATCCCCTTCATACTTATGTCAAGCCCCCCTCTTTGCTTTATTCTCCTTACAAATCCTTTTGGTAATAATATCTTTGCCCAATGTAGGGATAGTCTTGTAAGGTAAAGACTTCCTTGTAGCCATGCCTTTTATAAAAATCTGGCGCCTGAAACTGGTAAGTATTGACAAAAGCAAAACGACAGTTTCGATTCTTAGCTTCAGTTTCTGCTTGCTGCAATAGTCTTGAACCGATTCCTTGCCCTCTCAGTTCCTCTTTTACAAATAAATACTCGATTTCTAGCCACTTTCCAAAAGTCTCTGCTATCAAACCTGCTAGGAGATTGCCCTTTTCATCTTCGACATAAAGATTAAGTGGCTCACTTTCAGCTTCTTCTCTTTTTGAACGATTATAAGCACGAATCAAATTCCCAATTTCTTGTGCTTTCTGAGACTCCTTATTTTCCAACCTAAAGTACATCCAAACCTCCTTGAAAACTGATACAGCTTGATTATAGTCTTATTTCAATAGACTGTCAAATTAGCAAAAACCCACCAACCTGAGTTGATGAGTTTCAAATCTATTTTCTAAATTTCCACTGGCTGTATATTCCAAAACCGATAATCCAAATAGCTGAACCGATTGCCCCTACAAATGTAGACTCTTGTAAAAAGAGGGTTACAAAGACAAAGGCAAAGAAAAGCATGGTTAAGGGATTTAGAAAACGATAATGGGGCATGAGATAGCCATCTGCCATAAAGTCTGGTGACTTGCGATACTTAAGGTGAGCCACCATAATCAAGATATAAATGGCGATATAGACACCTGATGATGATGCCGTAATCAAGGCAAAGGCATCCGAAACACCTGGCAAGACATTGATAAAGGCTGCTAGGGCAATCAAAACCGCTGAAGCAATGATCGCATTTTGTGGCACGTTATGACGAGAAAGGGTATCTGCCTTAATAGCCTTTAAGAATGGATTTGGCGAATCATGAGCAATCTGGTATAAGTGACGACCTGTTGAATAAAGGGTTGAGTTAAGAGCAGATGCTGCTGACGTCAAAACAACGAAGTTAATCAAGGCTGCCGCCCACTTGATACCGGCCAATTCAAATACTGTAACAAAGGGTGAATCAGCCGATGCAAGCTCACGCCATGGAATAATGGACATAATGGCCAAGAGAGCTCCACCGTAGAAAAAGACGATACGCAAAGGAATTTCCTTAACGGCTTTTGGCAAGACCTGGCGTGGATTTTTGGTTTCTGAAGTTGTTACCCCAATAAACTCAATCATGAGGTAGGCAAAGAACACCATCTGGAAGGCCATGACAAAGTTCACTCCACCATTTGGGAAGAGGGAGAAATTGTCGGCAATATTAGCCAAACTTGCTACTCCATGAGGTGTCTTAAAGCCTGTCAAGACCATAAAGACTCCTGTGGCAATCATTGCTAAAATAGCCACAATCTTAACCATAGCAAACCAAAACTCAACTTCCCCAAAGAGCTTCACCGCAATCAGATTGACCAAGGCTAGAATGGTCAAAAATCCAATCTCAATCATCCAACTTGGCCAGCTAGGAAACCAAAACTGAACATAATGAGAGATGGCTGTGATTTCCGCCATACCGATAAAGACAACGGATAGCCAGTAGGACCAAACTGAGAAATAACCCCAGCCCTTACCCAAATGGCGCGTGATAAAGTTGATAAAGGTATGTTGCTCAGGATCTTGATAGAGCATTTCCCCAACCGCACGCATCATAAGGAACATAAAAGCCCCAGTAATCATATAAATCAGTACAATGGAAGGACCTGTTAGGCTAATAGAGCGACCCGCTCCCAAAAAGAGTCCTGTTCCGATTGTTCCTGCAATGGCCATAACCTGCACGTGACGATTGGTTAGACCACGCTCCATCTTATTTTTTTTCTTCTTTGAACTCATATAGTCTCCAATTCAATTTAAAATGGAAAAAGGAGTGAGTGAAGCGCACTGCCTCCCCACTCCTTTTTTCTATTTTTAGGCTGTTTTTTCAACCTTCAAGATTTTTACATCATAGCTACCAACAGGCGTTTCAATGGTTGCTGTATCACCTGTTTTCTTGCCAATCAAGGCTTGTCCAATTGGGCTTTCATTTGAAACCTTTCCTGCAAAGGCATCTGCACCAGCTGAACCTACGATAATATAAACTTCTTCTTCGTCCTCACCAATTTCTTGGATAGTGACTGTTTTACCAATCGCTACTTCATCATCGGCAACTGAGTCGCTATTGACGATTTCAGCATAACGGATTTTTGTTTCCAAGCTAGAGATTTGTCCTTCAACAAAGGCTTGTTCATCCTTAGCCGCTTCGTATTCACTGTTTTCAGAAAGATCACCGTATGAACGGGCAATCTTAATGCGTTCTACCACTTCTGGTCGGCGAACCAATTTCAATTCTTCTAATTCTTTTTCAAGTTTTTCCTTTTCCGCAAGGGTCATAGGATATGTTTTTTCTGCCATTTTTCTCAACTTTCTTTCGATAGTATTGAATCTCTATCTGAGATTCTCATTTTTGTAGTCTTAGTTTGAACTACTATTTTGAGTAAGCTTGCTATTGACGTGTTCAGCTACATTACGATCATGTTCTTCCTGTGTCACTGCGTAATAGACTTTACCATCTGTAACATTGGCTACAAAGTAAAGGTTCTCACTCTTTGTTTGGTTGATACTTGCTTCAATCGCGTCCTGACTTGGACTATCTACTGGACCAGGCATCAAACCAGGTTTTGTATAAACATTATATGGTGAATTAATCGATGTGTCAATTCCAGCATCGTCTGCTAGGCTAATATTTTGGCCAAGTTTCCCTTGGGCATACAAGATTGCAATATTGCTTTGAAGTGGCATTCCAAGATTCAAGCGGTTGTAGAAGACACCTGCAATCAACTTACGATCTTCGGTCTTAGCTCCTTCTTTTTCAACAAGTGACGCAATTGTTAGCAATTCATTGACTGTCAAGTTTTTAGACTTAATTGCACTATAGTGTGGAGTCAAGGTCTTATCCATAGCTGCCAGCATCTCATCAATCAAACTTTCAATAGTTGTGCTTTCCTTGATAGAGTAGGTCGCTGGGAAGAGGAATCCTTCTAAACGATAACGAACTCCACTTTCTTTCGTTGGCAAGCTTTCAAGTAGGTTTGGATATTTAGCAACTTCTTGACTGATAAAGTTGTCATCTTGAACTTTAGCCAAGAAAGCATCCGCTGTCAAAGGTTCTTTAAATTCACCTTGTAATTGGCCTACAGCTTGGGCAATTTGATCAATGGTATAACCTTCTGGAATGGTCAAATCTGCAAGTGAAGGTTCTTGAGGTTCAGGAGTACCACCTTTTTGTAGTTCCTTAATGATATCCTCTGTACTCATGCTCTTTTGCAAATTGTAATATCCAGCCTTCAAATCTGAATAATTTTTATATTTGGCATAGAAAGCAAAAATCACTCCGTGTTTAATCACACCAGAATGTTCAAGTGCTGAGCCAATCTCTTGGACATTGGCTCCTTCTGGGATTTGAACGGTTACATACTTCTTAGAATTTGCATCAACTGGTAATAAAGATGACTGGACATATTGATAACCGAAGTAACCACCTGCCGAAATCAAGGCTAGGAAAATCAGTAGAGAAATGAAGAAAGCCTTCAAATGTGATTTTTTCTTCTTGACAGGTTTAACAGTCTCACGACGACTACGACTCGGAGTTTCAGAAATGACTTCAACAGCTTCCGTTTCCATAACTGGTTCTGATTTTGTTACTTCTTTCTGAGGCTCTTTTTTAGCTTCAGTCTTATAAGAAACAGCTACTCTTGTTGGAGTTACGTTGAAATCTTCTTCGACCTTTCCTTGACGACCAGGCCCTGGTCCTGGAACCGGTCTTGATGGACTGGCTTCAGCTGGTGAAGCTGGAACATCTTGACTAGGATGACTAGGAACGATTGGAGCTTCCTCTCTTAGCTCCTCCGCCGGTGATGCAGGCACATCTTCACTAGGATGCTGTGGAACACGTGGTGCATTCTCCATAATTTTTTCAACAGCTGATAGGGATGCATTCATCACTTCTTCATCAGCAATTTTTGTGTCAGGGACAGACAAAGCTGATTTTTTTTCATCAAGTTCAGCGGCCTCTTGACGAATCCCTTCATAACGTTTTACTTTTTCTAAATCACGTAAAATCTGCTCTTTAAAGCTTAATTTTTCGTCTTCTCTTGGCTTTTCACTCAAAAGTTTATCCTCCTCGTTGACAATCCATAATATTATATCTTAAAAACGAAAGAAAAGCAACCTAGCATGCTTTTCTAGCTTATTTTTTAGCTTCCCAGACCATATCATACCAGGTTTCTCCTGCAAAGGTTGACTGGGACTGGCCTTCATTGACAAATCCATGCTTTTCGTAGTAGGCGATGAGATAGTCATGACAGGTTAGGTTAATGCCTTCTCTTTCGTGTTCAAGCGCCAACTCTTTCAAGGCTGTTAGTAATTTTTGACCCAGTCCAAGGCCCTGTGCCTCCTTGGCAATAGAAAGACAGGTTACAGAGATATAACCACCAGACTCATGACTATGGTCTTCTATCTCCTCTGTAAAGGACTGGTCTTTCAGATGACGCTGGGGGCCAACTGGTCCTTCTATATACCCCATGATTCTGCCTTCTTTTTCTGCAACCAGAAACGAGGTCTGAATTTCTCGCAAATGTGCTTCAAAAACAGAGCGAGGAATGGCTTCTTCAATCGAGAAATTTTCTAGTTCAATCTCAACTATACGATCCAAATCTTCTAATCTTGCTTTCCTAATTTCCATTTCGCCTCCTAAAAAAAGAGATTAAACCAAATCATACTAAAACCTTGACTAGCTGCATAAAGCGAATCTGTCTCTTCTTCATCAATAAAACCGTTCATTTCAAAATAGGAAAGCAACTCATCCGAACTCTTCAAACGGATAGCTTTGTAATCCTGCTTAACTGCCACATCTTTCAAAGCCGCAAGAAGAAGCGTTCCCAAGCCCTGTCTCTGATGGTCAGCCTCAATGACTAAAGAATGCATTTCTAGACATTGCGGATTGTGGGGCTGAGGACCACTTAGAACATAGCCCAGAAGCTGATTTTCATCCCTAGCTAGAAGAAAGGTATCCGCATACTTACGGATACTTTCTTCTAAAATATGGGAAGGTTGCTGCTTTTCAGCTGGAAAAGATGAAGCCTGAAGTTCCTCTATCTCAGCCAAATCAGACTTACTTGCCTGAATGATCTTAATTGGAATTTCCATGGGAAAATCCTATTGAACATTGCTTGTCAAGTTAGACAAGAGTCGCTCAAATGAATATTCATAGGTTTGTATATCTCCTGCTCCCATAAAGACATAGACAGCATTGTCATGGTCTAGGAGTGGAGAAACATTTTCAACAGTGATAACTTGGTGTTTCTTGTTAATTTTATTAGCTAGGTCTTCTACCTTAACATCACCATGGTCTACTTCACGAGCAGATCCATAAATTTGCGCTAGGTAAACTGCATCCGCTTGGTTCAAAGCGTGGGCAAAGTCGTCCAACAAAGCAATGGTTCTTGTAAAGGTATGAGGTTGGAAGACTGCTACGATTTCCTTACTTGGGTATTTCTGACGAGCTGCATCCAAGGTAGCAATAATTTCTGTTGGATGGTGGGCAAAGTCATCGATAATAACTGTGTCATTGACAATTTTCTCAGTGAAACGACGCTTAACACCTGCAAATGTTTTCAAGTGTTCACGCACCAAGTTCAAATCAAATCCTGCTGTGTAAAGAAGACCAATAACGGCTGTCGCATTCATGATATTGTGACGACCAAAGGTTGGAATGTGGAATTGCCCTAATTCTTGACCACGGAAATGAACTGTGAAGGTTGAACCAGTTGTTGAACGAAGAAGATCACTAGCGACAAAGTCATTCCCTTCTGCTTCAAAACCATAATAATAAATTGGTGCATCAGACGTAATCTTACGCAATTCAGCATCTTCTCCATAGATAAACAAACCTTTGGTAATTTGTTTAGCATAGTCGTTAAAGGCATTGAAAACATCCTCTAGACTTGTGAAATAGTCTGGATGGTCAAAGTCGATGTTGGTGATAATAGAATATTCTGGGTGGTAAGGCATGAAGTGGCGCTCATATTCGTCAGATTCGAAGACAAAATATTTGGCATTGGCTGAACCACGACCAGTCCCGTCTCCAATCAAGAAGCTAGTATCTGTAATATGAGACAAGACATGAGACAACATACCTGTAGTTGAAGTTTTTCCGTGCGCTCCAGCAACTCCCATGCTAACAAAGTCACGCATAAAGCTACCTAGGAACTCATGGTAACGTTTGTAGCTGATACCATTTTGGTCTGCATAAGCAATTTCGACGTTGTTATCTGGACGAAAGGCATTTCCAGCGATAATTTCCATATCACCGTCTAGATTCTTTTCATCAAAAGGAAGAATCGTAATTCCTGCCTGCTCGAGACCACGTTGAGTAAAGTAGTACTTTTCAACATCTGAACCCTGTACCTTATGTCCCATTTGGTGCAACATCAAGGCCAAGGCACTCATACCTGATCCCTTAATTCCGATAAAATGATATGTCTTTGACATGTTTTCTCCCCTATTCCGTAATTCTTGTCAGGTTCAACTCTTGGGCAACCTGACGTTCTTGTTCTTTTTGTTGATTCTTTTTATTGTAAATTTGGCTCTTCTTCAGAAAATCATAGTTGTTTTTCTTTGGGCCTGAAGTTTCTTTTGGCTCAGCTTGAGTCGACATATTGTTCACTTCTTCCGCCAAGATGTAATGAGACTGGGTCAATTTTTGACTGTATTTGACAAATTCGCCAGGATTTTCCTTTTGGAAAGGCGCGGTAGGTTGATTGCCCTGTCTATCAAAACGTTGCTGAGAAGGGCGCCTTGTAGGAGTAATATCCTTAGTCAGATAACTTGCTGAGCGCTTCTTTTTCAAATCCGCACGCGCTTCTTCACGCGCCACCTCCGCATAGCTCTTTCCTTCTTTTTTAACTCCTAAACCAGCCTTCTTAGGTTTCTCTACTGTCTTTTCAATCTGTTTTACTGGTTTTTCTTCAGTAATAGGGGCCCACTCCAGATAATTCTTATCACGGTATTCTCCCTTGATATTACTGATAAAGTCAGATTCATCATAGAGGTCCATAACCGGCATCTCAGTCAGTATAACCTCATCATCTGACACCAATGGAAATCGTTCTTCTCTCATTTTCTATTTCCTTTCAACACTTCATTATAGCGTATTGTCTTGATTTTTCAAGTGCTGGCTTCAGAAATTCCCAAAATTTCTCTAATTTCTGCTAGACTGAGACTGCCACGTGACTCTGTTCCATCCAATACTTGTGACACCAAATGTTTCTTTTGTTCTTGGAGTTCCTGAATTTTTTCTTCAATGGTTCCCCTGGTCACTAAGCGATAAACCTCAACCGTTTCTTCCTGCCCCATCCGATGGGCACGGCCAATGGCTTGCGCTTCCACCGCAGGATTCCACCAAAGGTCAACCAAAATAACCGTATCAGCACCTGTCAGGTTCAGACCGACACCACCTGCCTTGAGGGAAATCAGAAAGGCATCTCTTTCTCCTTGGTTAAAGGCCTTGGTCATGTCTTGTCTTTCCTTGGCTGGGGTTGAACCCGTAATTTTAAAGGAAGTCAAGCCCAAGTCTGGCAGTTCTTGTTCTATTTTTTCCAACATTCCCTTGAACTGAGAGAAAATCAAGACACGGTGTCCACCGTCTGCCACCTGTACCAGCAGGTCTCGAAGACTATCCAGTTTGCCACTGGCTCCCTGATAATCTTCCATAAAGAGGGCAGGAGTGTCACAGATTTGACGCAAGCGCATCAAACCAGATAAAATTTCCACCCGACTTCGCTGGAATTCCTGATCTGAAACTTGAGCTAGACGGTCTCGCATCTGTTGCAACTGGGCTAGGTAAATAGCCTTTTGCTGGTCTTCTAGTTCATTTTTATAAACCACTTCAATCAAGTCTGGCAATTCAGTCAGAACTTCTTCTTTCTTGCGTCGCATAACGAAAGGTTTGATAAACTGAGCAACGCGCTCAGCTGGTAATTTCATAAATTCTTTCTTGCTTGGCAAAAGTCCTGGCATGACGATTTGGAAAATAGACCACAACTCACCCAGATGGTTTTCAATAGGAGTTCCTGACAAGGCAAAAACTGATGGCACCACAAATTGTCTCAAGGTCTGGGCAATCTTGGTCTGAGCGTTTTTCATGACCTGAGCCTCATCTAAGAAAAGGAAGTCAAAGGCCATCCCCTGATAAAGATCACTGTCCTGACGGAAGGTAGCATAGCTCGTCACATAGATTTGATGGCTCTCAGCAAGAATCTCTTCACGACTAACTTTCAAACCATGAACAACAGCCACATCCAACTGTGGGGCAAATTTCTGAAACTCATCTGCCCAGTTATAGATTAAACCTGACGGAGCTAAAATCAAGACCCGACTTTCTTTTGTCACTTGACTGGTCAAAAAAGCAATGGTCTGAAGGGTTTTCCCAAGTCCCATATCATCAGCTAAAATCCCTCCAAAACCATAATGATGTAGCATTTGCAGCCAGCCGATTCCCTTTTCCTGATAATCTCGCAGATCAGCCTGAACCTGAGTTGCTTGTCTAGGGAAGTCCTCTGGATGCGTCAAGTCGTGAGCCAGATTCTGGAATTCTTGTGAAAAAGAAACACGGTCTCGCCCTTCAAAAAGATGAGCTAAACTGTAGGCCAAGGATTTCCGAGTCTGCAAGGAGCCATCTTTTAGTTCAAACTGCCCCAGCTCCTGTAGATTTTGACGAATTTTCTTGGTTTCTTCATCAAAAAAGTAGACTTGATTAGACGAATCAATATAAAAATCTCGATTATCAACCAAGGCCTGCATGGCTTGGTCGATTTCCTCCTGGGCAATATCTTGAAAATCAAACTGAATTTCCAAGAGACCTCCCTTGGAAGCAATTTGCACTTGAGGACTTGCTAGGCTATAAAGTTCTTCTAGCTTGTCTGATAGGTCAACATTTCCGAGTTTTTCAAAGACTGGAATGATTTCATGGAAGAAATGATAGACAGACTCTGCTTTTAAGGCCTGACGCCAAGATTGAAAGTCTGCTTCAAATCCCGCTGCCAAACAGACTTGGAAAACTCTTTCTTCTAAGTCAGCATCACTCGAAAAAGGTAATTCTTCTAGCTCTTGTCGGCTAGATACCTTCCTGTCTCCATAATCAAACTGAATTTCTAAACGAATCCGATTATCCTCTTCCCTGTCAAAGTAAAACGATGGAGAAAAAGTTTTGATTTGTAAGCGTTCTGGAGCTGAGACAGTTCCCATCTGGCTAAAGAGAGTCAGACAGGAAGCCAACTTATCGCGATCACTGCTATCAAATTGCAGGAATTTCTTTCCATGTTGATCCAAAGGCAGAGCTTTGATTTCCTTAAGAAGACGCATCTGCTGGTCTCTTAGAAAATAAACCTGTCCTTTATGGAAAAGCACAGCTCCCTGATAAAAGACATTGACCCTCGGACTCTCACTGATTTCCATTTCAAAATAGTCCGAGTATTCTGTTACTGTAAAGGCAAAGAGATTGGCATCAGCATGCAAATCCTGAAAAAGCAGGGTCTGGTAGCTACTCACTTGGTGGTCAAATTGAAAATGGGGTAAGGCCATCAGTAAATTCACACCCTGCTCAAAAAAGGTCAGGGGGAAAAAGAGGTGCCGACCTTGGTTTTGGAAAAAGAGGTCTGGAGCCTGTCCTTCCTCCATCAGTCCCCGCAAGAAAGTCAGAAGTTCTTGGCTGGCATCATCAAAGGATTCCCAAGAAAGAGCCTCCTCATAAATCTTGCCAATCATATAAGACTTTCTCTGCTCGACAATCCTTAAAAAGAGTGGAATGTCTCGAATGACATAGTATTTTTGGCTATTGATTTGGCCGATTCTCAGGGTCCACAAGATATAATTGGTTCCTGCTTCCACCTGACCCACAGCCGATAATTCATAGGCACGTTCTGATTTTGGAGACAAGATTCGATCCAAAAACTTGCCACCCAAGGTCACCTTGGTTTCAACGGCCTCTTTTTCTTCATGACCTTCTTCCAGACTTTGCAAGATTTCCTGACCACGCTCATCATTTTTTAAAAAATGCTCCAGCGCCGCCAAATGCACACAGTAGCCCCTCTTTTGGAAAAAATCGCAGGCACAAAAAACCAAATCATCCTCTAAACTATAGCGCAATTCTTCTTCTGCAACGCGAGCATAGAGCCGATTGTTCTTTTCCTTGATGATGTCAACCTTACCAGTTTCATAAAGGGCAACGCCTTCGATACGGACTTTGCCCGGAATCAATTTAGCCATATTTTCACCTTTACCTTATCTTTTTATTATACCATATTTTCACCTATGAAAATAGCCTTCTAGGAAGACTTTTCTCCTAGAAGGCTGGATTTTTAACGTTTGGCAAAAGTCGTCACAATCCGCTGACAAACTTCTTGCAGTAGAGATTTAGGCATGGCTACATTGAGGCGGGCATGGAGACTTCCTTCCTCCCCAAAATCCAAACCACGGTTCAAAATAACCTTGGCTTCATTTCTCAAAAGCTCTTGCAATCTTTCATCAGTCAAGTCATAGGCTGAAAAATCAAGCCAAATTAAGTAGGTTCCTTGCGGTTTCATGACCTTGATTTTAGTCTCTTTGCCAAATAAATCGACCACATAGTTGATATGGTCTTCAAAGACTTGCTTGAGTTCCTCTAACCAATCCTTCCCATAGCGATAGGCAGCTTCTGTCGCCAAATAACCCAGACCTGAAATTTCGTGCTGATTATTAGCCAACTGACGTTTCTGGTAAGCCGCTCTCAACTTAGGATTTTCAATCACTGCATAGGAATTTTTTGTCCCAGCAATGTTAAAGGTTTTAGTAGCACTAGTCAAGACGATAGCAAATTCTTTAAAGTCAGGGTTGATGGTATTGAAGGAATGATGCTTGTGACCAAAGAGAGCCAAATCTTGGTGAATCTCATCAGAAACCAACAAAACACCGTGTTTTTGACAGAGTTGGCCAATCTTCTCCAACACTTCCTTTTCCCACACACGTCCACCAGGATTGTGGGGGTTGCAAAGGATATAGAGTTTGACATCCTCTTCTACCAAATCCTTCTCCAGTTGGTCAAAGTCAATCTCAAACAGCCCATCCTTTTCCACCAAAGAATTGGTAATCAATCTGCGGTTATTCAACTTGACACTGCGAGCAAAAGGCGGATAGACAGGTGTGTTAATCAGAACTGCTTCGCCTTCTTTTGTAAAGGCTTGAATGGCTGTCGAGATAGCTGGTACCACACCCTCGATAAAGACAAGGGCCTCTTTGTCAAAGTGATATCCGTGTTGGCTGGCTTCCCACTTTTGAACTTCCTTAATTAACTCTTCACTGGCATAGGTATAGCCATAAACCAGTTGGTCTGCGTAAGTCTGCACGGCTTGGCGGATTTCAGGCAAGACCACAAAGTCCATATCTGCTATCCAAGCTGGCAGGACTTCGCTATCCGTTTCTGCCTCTTTCCATTTATAGGTATGGTGCCCTAAACGATTGGGCAGGCTTGTAAAATCATATTTTCCCATCTTTGTCTTATCCTTCCAAGGCTTGGCGCAAATCTGCAATCAAATCTCTAGCATCTTCAATCCCAATTGACAAGCGCAAGAGGTCATCTGTCAAACCATAAGAATGGCGTACTTCTGCTGGAATATCAGCGTGGGTTTGAGTTGTTGGATAAGTGATAAGACTTTCCACCCCACCTAAACTTTCCGCAAAGGAGAAGACTTTTAGGCTGTTCAAGATATGAGGAATGCGTGTTTCATCCGCTACTTTAAAGGAAATCATACCTCCACGACCAGTGTAGAGAACTTCCTTAACTGCTGGAGAATCCTTCAAAAAGGCAACCACTTCTTGGGCATTGGCTGTTGAGCGCTCCATACGGAGAGACAAGGTCTTGAGACCACGAATCAATTGATAACTATCAAATGGCGACAAGACTGCCCCTGTCGTATTGAGATTGTAAAAGAGTTTCTCGTATAGTTCTAAACTATTGGTCACAACCACTCCAGCCAAGACATCATTGTGTCCTGCTAAATACTTGGTTGCTGAATGGAGAACGATATCAGCTCCATCTTCAATCGGACGTTGATAAATTGGGCTATAGAAGGTATTGTCCACCACCACTTTGGCACCCTTAGCATGAGCCAATTTTGCTAGTTTTTCGATATCAAATTCCAACATCAAAGGATTGGTTGGTGTTTCGATATAGAGAACATCCACGTCCTTTTCTAACTCAGCAATCAACTCCTCTTCTGTATTGGCATAGGTAAAATGGAAACGGCCTTCCTGCTCCACTTGGTTGAACCAGCGGAAAGAACCGCCGTAAAGGTCACGCACTGCCAAAACCTTACTACCTACCGGAAAAACGCTAAAGGCCAGTACAATTGCTGACATCCCTGAGCTAGTCGCTAGGGCATAATCTGCTGACTCAATTGCCGCCAATACTTCTTCAGCCTTGCTACGAGTTGGGTTTTTGGTACGCGTATAGTCAAATCCAGTAGACTGACCAAACTCTGGATGCTGATAAGTCGTTGAAAAATGTAGCGGTGTCACCAAAGCTCCTGTCGCTTCGTCTGACTTGATACCCGCCTGGGCCAAAATTGTGTTAATGTGTAATTCCTTGCTCATACAATACCTCCAAATCTATAGTAACTATTGTACCACTTATTTTCATCAACTCATTTTCTTCTTTTCAAGAGCTAGTTATAGTTTCAAGCTATACACTTATACTCTTCGAAAATCAAATTCAAACCACGTCAGCGTCGCCTTACCGTACTCAAGTACAGCTTGCGGCTAGCTTCCTAGTTTGCTCTTTGATTTTCATTGAGTATTAGCTAGTAAAGCTAAAAAGAATCCAGAAAAGATTCCAGATTCTTTTGTGACAATGATTGCTAGGGCTTACTTAAACTGAAAGAAATCCTGTTGGGCTAAATTGTCATAATGCTCTTTGTTAAATTGATACTGACCCACATGCTGACTAACCTGACCGACATCCATGGAAAAAATATAGACTTCATTTTGATAGTTCCAATTCAGCCTAACTGTATTCAAGACTGTCTTATAAGTAAAATCTTGAACTTGATTCCAAGACATCTCTACGACGTGATTAGAATGATTTTCTGTCACATCACTGATGTCCATCAAGTAAATTCCCTTAGGTGTGAATGCCAGAATCTTAGGCTTCACACTCGACTGAACATAGTAGGAACCGCCTATAACGAAAAAATCAATAAAGGATTTCAACCATGTCTTTTTCTTGAAAGCCATAAGAAAATTCTTTTGCCCTTCAATGTGGCAAGTTGAAAGGAATGATGCAATCTGTTTTTCTGTCGCAAACTCCATAATAGCACCCATGATGTTACCTCCATAACGATTAGTAAATAGGCAGATAAGTACACTTCACATAAAAGAAGAACTTATCATTTGTTGCGTTTTATCTTACTTTTACAGTAGACGGCATCCCTCCTATAAAATCATCCTAGCTTGTGTATACTTCAGTTAACACTGGAAGAGGATTTAAAAAATAGCTTCTCACAACTTTTATTATATTCATTATATCATAACTCCAATAAACAAATAAAAAAATGTTAGATTTTTTCTTACAAATTTAATATCAGTCCATAAAAAAACGACAGTTTCCTTCGAAACCATCGTTTTTCTTGAAAAATCCTTATTTGACATGTTTTGCCAATTCTTCTTGGGCTTTTTTATTGGATTCTTCTTTTTCTTTCAACCATTTTTCCTTGGCTTTTTCATATTCGTCTTTTGTAACTGTCTTATCTTGTAATTTGAGGTATTTATATGATTCAACCCCTTTATTACCAGCCAATGAATATGGTGTTGAGAAAGGAACAATTTTTCTCAATGTTGGTGTTCCACCAAGTGAAACATTTGGAATTGCTAGAGAGCTATCCACCAACCAAGCTTGGGCATCCGCATATTTGTCATAACGTTTAGCTGGATCTTGCTCCTTATTAGCTTCTTCCAACATTTGAGTGTAGACATCCAATCCAACAGCCTTGGCCTTGTCATTGGCTTCACCTGGCTCTAAACCTAGATTTTGCATCAAACCACCAGAATTAACGTTAAAGACATCAAGATAGGTTGAAGGATCTTGATAGTCTGGACTCCAACCACCGTTGTATAGATCGTAATCCTTCTGGGCTGCAGTCTGAGCCAAATAGCTTGTGCTATTATAATCTTCAGTAGAGAGTTGGTGAACATCAATCACAACATTATCTGAACCCAAGACAGATTCAATTGATTGTTTCATGGAATTGATTCCTTGAATCTCTGCCTTATTCGTCAAATCTACTGTTTTATCTAAATGGATAGGGAATTGGACTCCTTTAGCTTGGAGTTCTTTCTTAGCCTCTGCAAATTTAGCCTTGGCTTTTTCAGCATTGTAGTATGGATCTTGGGCATCCGCAAAGTTGATTCCTTGCCATTCCTTACCATAATTGACCATCTTAGAGGCTACTACTTCACCAAAGTCTTTTCCATTGATACTTACGAAGTTTGGAGGAACAACCAAGTTACGCAAAATCTTAGTTGCGCCATCTTCTCCCTGAGATTGAGCCCCGTAGGCTGTACGGTCATAGGCAAAATTAATGGCTTGACGGAAGTTTTTGTTAAGAACCGCTTCTTGAGTCGATTTCTTCTCAGCATCACTTGTCTTGGAAGTGAATTTATAAGATTTTCTATCTAGGTTAAAGTTTAAGAAATAAGAAGTAGCATCTTGCATGCTATAAATGATATTGTCCTTATTCTTTTCTTTAATCCCTTCAAAGCTCGAACTATTTGGATAAAGACGAGCGTAGCTATAAGCACCTTCTACAAAGTTACGAGCCAGTGCATCTTGGTCACTACCATCATAATAGGCCAATTTCACATCATCTACAAAGACATTTTTAGCATCCCAGTAGTTAGGATTTTTCTTGAATTCGATGACAGATTTTGAAACAAAGGATTTCATCAAGAAAGGTCCATTGTACAAAATACTTGAAGGATCAACTGTTCCAAAATCATCCCCTTTTGATTTCAAGAAATCCGCATTGACTGGGAAGAGAATAGTTGAGGTTGTTTTTGAGTTCCAGTAAGATTCTGGTCGTGCCAAGGTATATTGAACGGTTTGGTCATCAAGAGCCTTGATTCCGACAGTTGAAAAGTCGCTTGTTTTACCAGTGATATAGTCATCTAAACCTGCAACGGATTCTTGCACTAAGTACAAGGCTTCTGATTTTTTATCAGCCGCATATTTCAAACCTGTCACAAAGTCTTGAGCAGTTACAGGAGCATATTCATCTCCATCTGCAGTATACCATTTAGCATCTTTACGCAATTTATAGGTATAGGTCAAACCGTCTTGAGAAACAGTCCAATCCTCAGCCAAGGATGGGACATAGTTCCCATATTGGTCATTTTCCATGAGACCATCTACCAGGTTGGTCACAATATCAGTAGTTGTTGAACGGTTTTCTGCTAGATAGTTCAAACTAGATGGATCACTTGAGTAAACATAATTGTATGTTTTTGATGCTGTGCTAGAATTTCCACAGGCACTTAACAAAATACCTGCACTTAACACGACACCTGCAAGTGTTGCATACTTGGACTTAGACTTTTTCATCTCCAGAACCTCCTAATTTAAATATTTGTCTTATTATACAACTTGAGTTTTATTTAGTCAATAGTTTTTTAAGTAAAATTTAAGAAAAATTAAATTACTATCCATAAACTATAGAAATTATTCTACAAAATAATAAAAAAAGAATAATTCAAGCATTTCATGATAGAAATGTTCAAATTATTCCTTTTATTTATAAATATTTTTTAAGTTAACTTTAATTTGATTCGTAAGCGATCTGCTTGGGCTTTTCCAATCACCTTATCCAACAAACGGGTACGGAGACTCATGACTCCGTAAACTCCTCCACCCATGGCACCGACAAGGGCTACATATAGGAAACTCCACAAACGTCCACTTGGTTGGAAGACAAATCCTAAAATCCACTGCAATGTCCCAACTACTAGAAACATGAAAAGAGTTAACAAACTGATTAAAATGGTTCGTTTCAAAATCACCTTGCGCTTAACACCAGTTACCTTGCAAATGTCCCGATACATCAAAACATTAGGAATGATGAGACCGATGGTTGTGGAAATCAAAGGTCCGTAACTGTGAAAGAGAGCGATGGTTGGAAGTTGCAAGATCAGCTTGGCAATGGAACCATAGATAAAATAGAGAACTGCCTTGCGGTTGCGGAACATGGCTTGAAGCATTGGAGACAAGACCATGTACAAGCCTAAAATAGTAGACTGCAAAACTGCAAAGACAAACAAGCCCATAGCCAAACTATCTGGCTTGCCATAGAAGACTGTATAGAGAGGTTCTCCTACCATGACTACTCCAACCGTTGCTGGTAGCAAGAATAGGAAAAGCATGGTAATGCTGTCCTGAACGAGACGAGAAGCCGCCTTCAAGTCCCCCTTAACATAGTTTTCAGTCAAAAGTGGCAAACCTACACTCCCAATCGAAACCCCAACAGAAATCAAAATCATAGTGATTTTATTAGGATTGGCAGAGAAATAAGAAAACATGACAACCAAGTCTTCATTACTATAGTTGGTAAACCAACTCATACTATTGATAAAGGTCATCTGGTCCAAAATCTGGAAAAGCTGGATAGCAGACCCTGTCAGGATAAAAGGAATGGCTTCCTTAATGGTGTCGACCAAAAGACGCTTGCTGTTTATCTTATCTCCTGTTTCAAGGACTCTTTTAAGTAATCCTTCTTTAGCAAGGAAATAGATCAAAACTGCAAAACTAGCTACCATGCCGACAAAGGCAGCAAAGGTGGATTGGGTAACCGCTGCTAGATAGTCTCCTGAGCCCATTTTCATAATCATAAAGGTAGCTAAGAGCATCCAGATAACACGAATGACCTGCTCAGCGATTTGGCTCATGGCATAAGGTTTCAGGTTATTCATCCCTTGGAAGAAGCCTCGAATCACACTCATAGATGGGAAAATCAAGACTGCCCAAGCCAAGCTCTGCATGATTGGGATCAGGTCTTTCCCTACACCCGACAAATCTGCTAGCCAAGGAGCAAAGATATACAAGACTAGTGCAAAAACAAGACCTAATCCAGTCATAAAGCCTAAAAAGCTCCGAATCAGGGCAAAGCTATGCTCTTCTTCTCGCATGGTATTGTACTTGGCAACTTGCTTGGCCACCGCAACTGGAATCCCTGCTGTTGAAATCAGCAAGAACCAGGCATAGATATTGTAGCCCATGGTAAAGAGACCATTTGCTGTAGCCGCATAAGACCCCATCCAGATATACCAAGGGATGATATAAATGGCACCGAGTAGACGACTGATAAAGTTACTAGCCGTTAGCCAAGCAGTTCCCCGTAACATCTGGGCCTGCTGGTGATTGTTTTCGTTAGACATAGATTCCTCGTTTAATTTTAATCACTAGGAAAAATTCCTCATCTTCCATTATAAACTTTTCCTTGTCACTTGTAAATTTACGACTTTCGGTTTACAATAGAAAGTATGATTAAGATTGAAACCGTATTAGATATTTTAAAGAAAGATGGTCTCTTCCGTGAGATTATCGACCAAGGACATTATCACTACAACTACAGCCATGTCGTATTTGACACCATCTGCTATGATAGCCGCAAAGCCAAAGAGAAGAGCCTCTTTTTCGTTAAAGGTGCTGCCTTTAAGAAGGAATTTCTGATTTCTGCCATCTCTCAAGGCCTCGGTTGGTATGTGGCTGAAAAAGACTATGAGGTTGGTATTCCTGCTATCATCGTCAGTGATATCAAGAAAGCCATGAGTTTGGTAGCTATGGAATTTTATGGCAATCCACAGAAAAAACTCAAACTCCTTGCCTTTACTGGTACTAAGGGTAAAACAACAGCAGCCTACTTCGCCTATAACATTTTATCTCAAGGGCATCGACCTGCTATGCTCTCGACCATGAATACAACTCTAGATGGCAAGACTTTCTTTAAGTCTGTATTGACAACCCCTGAGAGCATTGACCTATTTGACATGATGAATCAAGCTGTGCAAAATGACCGTACCCACCTCATCATGGAAGTATCCAGTCAGGCCTATCTGGTCAAACGTGTCTATGGTCTAACCTTTGATGTGGGAGTTTTCCTCAATATCAGCCCCGACCATATCGGCCCGATTGAACACCCTAGCTTTGAAGACTACTTCTACCATAAGCGTCTCTTAATGGAAAATAGCCGAGCAGTCATCATTAACAGTGACATGGACCACTTCTCTGTACTAAAAGAACAAGTGGCAGATCAAGACCATGATTTCTATGGTAGCCAGTCTGATAACCAAATCGAGAATTCTAAAGCCTTTAGTTTTTCAGCTACGGGTAAACTCGCTGGAGACTATGATATTCAACTCATTGGGCACTTCAATCAAGAAAATGCCGTTGCTGCTGGACTTGCTTGTCTCCGTCTCGGAGCTAGTCTTGAGGACATCAAAAAAGGAATCGCTGCAACCCGCGTTCCTGGTCGTATGGAAGTCCTCACCCAGAAAAATGGAGCCAAGGTCTTCATCGACTATGCCCACAATGGTGATAGCCTCAAAAAACTCATCAATGTGGTTGAAACTCATCAAACAGGAAAGATTGCTCTGGTTCTGGGTTCGACAGGAAATAAGGGAGAAAGTCGTCGGAAGGACTTTGGCCTCCTCCTCAATCAACATCCTGAGATTCAAGTCTTTCTGACTGCTGATGACCCCAACTATGAGGACCCAATGGCCATTGCAGATGAAATTAGTAGCTACATCAATCATCCTGTTGAAAAGATTGCCGATCGTGAAGAAGCCATCAAGGCAGCGATGGCTATCACAAATCACGAATTAGATGCAGTTATAATTGCTGGCAAGGGAGCCGATTGCTACCAAATCGTTCAAGGCAAGAAAGAAGCCTATCCAGGAGATGCAGCCGTCGCAGAAAATTATTTATAAGATAGTAAAAAAATCAAGGGAATGAAACCCTTGATTTTTTTATCTTTATTTAAAAGCGTTTTTCAAACCTTCAACGGCACCTTCTACAGCATCTTTAGCATCTTCAACTACTTCTTTTGCCTTAGCAACTGTCTTTTCTACAGCGCCTTCTGCTTCAGTCTTGCTATCTCCAGTAACTTTACCAAATCCTTCTTTGATAGCGCCTGTTGCTTGTTCCAATTTGTTTTCAAGTGACATATGATTGTCTCCTTTAGTTTTATTCCGATATGTGTTATCGGTTACATTAGTATAAACTTATCGATAGATAAAGTCAAACAATGTGCTCAGAAAAAGCAATCACACTAAATAGAAAGTTAATCTCTCCTTGTAAAAATCGACAGCCAACTCATACTTTCCATCTTCATTTTGGACTATATAACCTAGGACAACTAAACTGTCCACAAAGATGTCACGGCGTTTCTGCATCAGCTGATCTTTTTTGAGAAATTTCAACAAAAAAGTCGTCATATATTTAAGAGCATACTCAGGATTAACATCTCCCAAAATGTCATAGAGTTCCTGCTGTTTTTCTGTCAAAGGATACTGATGTTTGACCTTGTAGAAATAATTAGACAGGGTCATTTTATTCCGCGCAAAGTCCGTCTTTTCAACTAAAATAGCTGCATTGGTTTGATTGCGCAATTCCGTCTCAAAACGCTGCTCCAACAAAGTTTGATAGGCCGGACTATCTTCGCTGACAAAAATCTCTTGATCCAGTTCGAGACTATCGAGTGATTCAAGCATAGGAAGATCAAGGTAATAACGCTTATTTTCCCGTAGAATCAAGCCAGCCTTTATATACTCTTCCATGAGTTTATCAACGGCTACATCTGGAAATTGAGTCTTAATTTCCCTTAAAATCACATCCTCATGCTGGTCCAGATAGCGGATCAATTCTCCAAAAAATGGCTGTCTCGTCAAACGAGATGGATTAAAAATCTGAATCATGAAGATTCCTTTCTTTACATTCTAACAGAGGAGATGCTGCTAACTGACTAGGATTGGTCCCCGGCTGGTTCAAAGGAACAGGCAGACCTAGTTCTCTGTAATACTCTCTCCAAAAATCACTAATCTCCTGCTCCCCATCCGCAAATTTCATAGGTATGGTTTCAAAAATGGGAAGAATTTCTGCCATGTACTGGGAACAGTAAAAACCAGCGCCATCTGGATAGAAAGAAGCATTGTAGGGAGCCCCAAGATGTTTGCAAGCTTTTTCCTTCACAGACTGGACATCCATTTCTGGGTAAATATAGAGATCGTACAAGTTATTTGGCTCAAAGAAGTCTGCTGGTTCCTGACAAACAACACCAACCTGTCCACTAGCGTGGTAAATCATCCCATCCAAACAAATCGCAGCATGGTTATAGCTGCCTGTGGAAGTCTGGATGGCCTGTCCCATATCTGACTCATCTATCACAAAAATCAAATCACCATTTTCTAACATGCTTCACTCCTAGAAAAAAAGGAGCCGAAACTCCTTTCGATATAATTCAAACTAGCCTTTCCTAATTTGAATTGATACTCAAAATCTTAAGCATTAAAGCTTTCAGTCAATTGAGGTACCACTTGTTTCTTACGTGAAACGGCACCAGCAAGGAAGGCATGATTGTTTTCAAGTTTGAAGTTGAAGGCTGCTTCAACCTTGTCCATATTAGCACCAAGAGCCAAGATTTCTGAGTTTGAGTTGACGATATCTGTAATCATCAAGACAAAGTCAGAGTAGCCATTTGCTTCGTTGGCAGTTTGCATTGCAGCTTCAATTTCTGCTTGGCGTTCCAAAACTTCAGCGATATCAACTGTGTTTACTTGAGCAATACGGACATTATTTCCGTTCAATTCAAAAGTCTTAGCATCGATGTCAATCAATTCTTCAGCAGATTTGCTAGCCAAGTTGGTACCAGCTTTCAACATAGCTAAACCATATTCTTCCAAGTTGACACCAGCCAATTCAGCCAATTCAGGAGCAATGACTGTATCTGTTGGGTGTGTTGTTGGTGATTTCAAAAGAAGAGTATCTGAAATCAAACCTGAAAGCATCAAACCAGCAATCTCTTTAGGTACAGCTACACCATGTTCTTTGAACATACGGTAAACGATTGAAGACGCTGAACCAACTGGCTCCAAACGCATGTAAAGTGGGCTTGCAGTTTCAAAATTAGCCACACGGTGGTGGTCTACAACACCATAAACTTCTACTTCAGCGATATCTGATACAGATTGTTGGAATTCATTGTGGTCAGTCAGGATAACTTGCTCTGCACCTTCTGCTTTGGCAGAAGTGATGACACGCGGTGCTTCCACACCAAAATGGTTCAAGACAAAGGCTGTTTCTTCATTTGGAGTCCCAAGGGCAACAGCTTCCGTATCCAAACCGTAAGCTTCTTTTGCAAGGTAGGCAAAGGCTACAGATGACCCGATGGCATCTGAGTCTGGATTTTGGTGACCAAATACTAGAATCTTAGACATGATAATACCTCATTTTGTTTATTCTCTTTATTGTAGCATTTTTTTCTCTTTTTGACAAAAGTAAGAGGAGTCAAAGGACTCCTCACACTACTCTTTAAAATAACTGAGTAAATTTCTATCTTGATTTTCAGATAAAAATTGCTCCTTCTGTGGCCTCTTCTTACGCTTGAGAAGGGCTTCAGCCGACATGGCTTCTTCCTTACTGGCAAAACCTTGAGCATAGATAAGTTTGACTGGCAAGCGTGCTCGTGTATATTTGGCTCCCTTCCCACTATTATGCATAGCGAGGCGTCTTCTCACATCAGTCGTATAGCCTGTGTAGTAGGATCCGTCACGACACTCCAGCACGTACATATAAGCCTTATGATCCATAATAAATCTCTTCGAGTTCCGGCGTATAAGAGCCATCATCATTGTGAACAATGAGAGGTGGTAAGACCTTAAAGCCGCTAGTTGAACCATCCTTGATGGCCTCAATCAAAAGCATATTGGCTTCCTTTTCTCTTTTTGGATAAACAAACTGCAGGCGCTTAGGAGCTAGATTATGCCGTTGTAAGCTGTCCAAGATATCTAAAAGTCGATCAGGACGATGAACCATGGCCAAACGCCCATTAGACTTGAGAATACTCTGGGCACTACGACAGATTTCCTGCAAATTGGTCGTGATTTCATGTCGCGCTAAGAGATAATGCTCGCTCTCGTTCAAGTTTGAATGAGGATCCACCTTGAAATAGGGCGGATTACACAAAATCATATCCACCTTACTTCCCTGTATGTGAGCAGGCATATTTTTCAAATCATCGCAGATGACCTGCATTTGCTCCTCTAATCCATTCAAACGGACAGAGCGTTCAGCCATATCCGCCAAACGCTCCTGAATCTCAACAGCCAATATCTGTGCTTGAGTACGAGTGCTAGCAAAAAGCCCCACTGCTCCATTTCCAGCGCAAAAATCCACTATCAATCCCTTCTTAGGAAAACGTGGAAATCGTGACAAGAGAACACTATCCACCGAATAGCTAAAAACCTCTCTATTTTGAATGATTTTAATATCTGTCGAAAAGAGCTGGTTAATGCGCTCTCCTGATTTTAATAATTGTTCTTCTTCCATGGTCTTATTATAACAAATTTATATTAACATTACAAAAGATAGAGATTTCTAACTAGTGCTTCTGATTCTTCAAATGTTGAAGGGCTTCCTTGGTCCAAATTGGCATCATTCGTTTGAGAGGCGCAAAGCCGTAGTTAAAACGATCGCTTGAAAAGCGTCTCCGTCTCGGAAACTGGTGCTTTTCTTCCTCCAAAGTGCGGATAGAAAGACTGGCTTTCCCTGTAAATTCATCTAAATCCACTACCTGAACCAGAACCTCTTCATCGACTTTCAAGGTTTCTTGGATATTTTCAATAAAGCCTGTCCGAATCTCTGAAATGTGAATCAGCCCCGTATCACCTGACTCTAGCTCAACAAAGGCACCATAGGGCTGAATCCCTGTAATACGGCCCTTTAGCTTATCACCGATTTTCATCTTAGTCCTCGATTTCAATTGTTTCAATCACGACATCTTCAACTGGCTTATCCATAGCTCCTGTCTCAACAGCAGCAATGGCATCCAAGACAGCGTAAGAAGCTTCATCAGCTAGCTGACCAAATACAGTGTGACGGCGGTCTAGATGAGGAGTTCCACCTTGGTTGGCATAGATTTCCGCAATCGGTTCTGGCCAACCACCACGAGCAATTTCTTTCTTAGAATAAGGCAAATGTTGATTTTGGACGATAAAGAACTGGCTGCCGTTAGTATTTGGACCAGCATTGGCCATAGAAAGGGCACCACGGATATTGTAAAGTTCTTCTGAGAATTCATCCTCAAATGATTCGCCGTAGATTGACTCGCCACCCATACCAGTTCCAGTTGGGTCTCCACCTTGAATCATAAAGTCCTTGATAATACGATGGAAAATGACACCATCATAGTAGCCATCTTTTGAAAGAGCTACAAAGTTAGCCACTGTTTTAGGAGCATGTTCAGGGAAGAGCTTAATACGCAAGTCTCCGTGATTGGTCTTAATGGTCGCAAGAGGACCTTCTACTGTTTCAATGTCTACTTGTGGGAAATGCAATTCTTTTTCTACCATACCAAATCCTTCTAAGGCATCAAAAATGCCATCTTCTTCTAATGTTTTTGTAATATAATCTGCTTTTTCTTTGATGTTATCATGAGAAATTCCCATTGCAACACTGATCCCAGCATAATCAAAGAGCTCCAAGTCATTCAACCCATCTCCAAAAACCATGACGTTCTCTGGTTTCAAGCCAAGGTGTTCCACAACCTTTTCCACCCCCGTCGCTTTGGAGCCTGAAATCGGAACGATATCAGATGAATGTTGATGCCAACGAACCATGCGAAGTTTATCAGAGAGACTATCAGGCAAGTGCAAGTCATCTCCCTTATCTTCAAAAGTCCACATTTGATAGATATCTTCTTTTTCATGGAAATCAGGATCTACATCTAAATCGGGATAAATTGGATTGATAGCTTCACTAATCATATCGGTGCGAGTCGACAACTTGGCATCATGACTCCCAACCAAACCATACTCAATTCCCTCTTGCTTGGCCCAAGAGATATACTCCTCAACATCTGACTTCTCAATCTGATGTTGATAAATAACCTGACCTTTTTTATCTTCGATATAGGCCCCATTTAAGGTCACAAAAAAGTCAGGCTTGAGCTCACGAATCTCCTGGACGACACCAAAAATCCCTCGTCCAGAAGCAATACCTGTCAAAATTCCTTTCTCACGTAATTGCTTAAAAACAGTTGGGATTGAAGCTGGAATAAAACCTGTCTTTGAATTCCGCAATGTATCATCAATATCAAAAAAGACAATCTTTATCTTCTTTGCCTTGTATCTTAATTTGGCATCCATCTCACTACCTCTTTCAATCTAACTCTTTCCATTATACCATAAAGTAGAGAAATCCCACATCCCCAATAAAATCCTTGTCTCTTATCCGAATTCCTTTACTAGATACAAAACCAAATCATCATTATTTTGGCTAGTTGCATTCATTTCCAAGGGTTGATTTCTATACCACACACCTGTCCCATCTGGAATGTAGCCCCGTCTGATATACAATCTCTGGGCAGGACCATAGCCTAAGTGCAAACCTACACCAAGAGTGACCTTACTCGAAACAAACTTGACTCGTTTTTCTGCTTCTTCTAGCAGTTGATTACCAATCCCTTGATTTCGAAAAGGCTCAAACACATTAAAATCTGATAATTCTGGATAGACTTCTGCAAAAGGACCATGTTTAGCAGAGGGCAAAATGGTAACGTAGCCCGCTACAGCACCATCAATCTCTGCAACTAAAACTTCTCTCTCCCCACTTTCCTGTTCCAGAAAATATCTAGCCAAAATTTCCTCTCTACCAGGCCAACCTTGATTGATAAATCCATGAGATAAGGATTCAATATCAGACTTAATCATATTTCTAATCGTGCAATTCATCTTTGACTTACCCACCTTTACTCTTTCTATTACCATTATAGCACGCCAAGGTCAGAAAAAAAGGTTCTATAATATTTGTAGTGGGTAAATTCCCTATAGATATTATGGAGCCTATTTTGTTGTAGAAAAAAGTCCCATAAGATCTATAATGAAAAGTGACCAAACAACTCATTAGAAAGATTCATATGGAACAATTACATTTTATCACAAAACTACTCGATATTAAAGACCCCAATATCCAATTTATGGATGTTATTAATAGGGACACACATAAAGAAATCATCGCTAAATTGGACTACAATGCCCCATCTTGTCCTGATTGCGGAAGTCAAATGAAGAAATATGACTTTCAAAAACCCTCTAAGATCCCTTACCTAGAAACGACTGGTATGCCTACTAGAATTCTTCTAAAAAAGCGCCGTTTCAAGTGCTATCAGTGCTCGAAAATAGCGGTCGCTGAGACTCCTCTAGTAAAGAAAAATCATCAAATCCCTCGTATTATCAACCAAAAAATTGCGCAAAAATTGATTGAAAAGTCTTCTATGACCGATATTGCTCATCAGCTAGCTATTTCAACTTCAACTGTCATTCGTAAGCTCAATGACTTCCGTTTTAAGTCTGATTTTTCTTACCTCCCTGAGATTATGTCCTGGGACGAGTACGCCTTTACAAAGGGAAAGATGAGCTTTATTGCGCAAGATTTTGACAAGCTCAATATCATCACTGTTCTTGAGGGTAGAACACAGGCTATCATCCGAAATCACTTTCTGCGCTACGAGCGAGCTGTTCGTTGTCAGGTGAAAATCATTACGATGGATATGTTTAGCCCTTACTACGATATTGCCAGTAAACTTTTTCCTAACGCTAAAATCGTTCTTGACCGCTTTCACATTGTCCAACATCTAAGCCGTGCTATGAGTCGTGTCCGTGTCCAAATCATGAATCAATTTGAGCGAAAATCCCATGAATACAAGGCCATAAAACGCTACTGGAAACTCATTCAACAGGATAGTCGTAAACTGAGTGATAAACGATTTTATCGCCCTACTTTTCGTATGCACTTAACGAATAAAGAGATTCTAGACAAGATTTTGAGCTATTCAGAAGAGTTGAAACACCACTACAATATCTATCAACTCTTGCTTTTTCACTTTCAGAACAAGGAACCGGATAAATTTTTCGGGCTCATTGAGGACAATCTAAAGCAGGTTCATCCTCTTTTTCAGACTGTCTTTAAAACCTTTCTAATCTAAAGGACAAAGAGAAAATCGTCAACGCCCTTCAACTACCCTATTCTAACGCCAAATTAGAAGCAACCAATAATCTCATCAAACTTATCAAACGCAATGCCTTTGGTTTTCGGAACTTTGAAAACTTCAAAAAACGGATTTTTATCGCTCTAAATATCAAAAAAGAAAGGACGAAATTTGTCCTTTCTCGAGCTTAACTTTTCTTCAACCCACTACAGTTGACAAAGAGCCGAAAAAAACTATCTCGTGAAAAAAAGACCCAACCGGGTCTTTTCTTTAATCTTCGTTTACGAAAGGCATCAAAGCCATTACGCGAGCGCGTTTGATAGCTGTTGTTACTTTACGTTGGTTTTTAGCTGAAGTTCCTGTTACACGACGAGGAAGGATTTTCCCACGTTCTGAAACGAAACGGCTAAGAAGCTCAGTATCTTTGTAATCAACATATTCAATTTTGTTTGCTGCGATGTAATCAACTTTTTTACGGCGTTTGAATCCGCCACGACGTTGTTGAGCCATGTTTTTTCTCCTTTATAATTTTAGTTGTCCATTAAAATGGTAAATCATCATCTGAAATATCCAATGGATTTGTTGCTCCAAATGGATTTTCATCACGTGAAAAGTCTGGTACTGAATTTGTAGGTGCTGAATAGTTTGCAGTTGGTGCAGAATAAGCTCCACCTGTGTGACCCTCACGCACACTACGGCTTTCCAACATTTGGAAATTCTCAGCCACGACCTCTGTCACGTAGACACGTTGTCCTTGCTGGTTATCGTAACTACGAGTCTGGATACGACCTGTCACCCCGATAAGTGAGCCTTTTTTAGCCCAGTTAGCAAGATTTTCAGCCTGTTGGCGCCACATAACGACATTGATAAAATCAGCCTCACGTTCGCCATTTTGACTCTTAAATGTACGGTTTACTGCAAGAGTAAAAGTCGCAACTGCTACATTTGATGGGGTATAACGCAACTCAGCGTCACGTGTCATACGCCCTACAAGTACAACATTGTTAATCATAGTTTACCTTCTTACGCGTCAGTTTTGACGATCATATGACGAAGAATGTCAGCGTTGATTTTTGAAAGACGGTCAAACTCTTTAAGAGCTGCATCGTCGTTTGCTTCAACGTTAACGATGTGGTAAAGTCCTTCACGGAAATCTTTGATTTCGTATGCAAGACGACGTTTTTCCCAAGATTTTGATTCAACAACAGTTGCACCGTTGTCAGTCAAAATAGAGTCAAAACGTGCTACCAAAGCGTTTTTAGCTTCTTCTTCAATGTTTGGACGAATGATATAAAGAATTTCGTATTTAGCCATTGATATGTTCCTCCTTTTGGTCTAATGACCCCAAGACTTTGCAAGGGGTAAGTGAGGTTCGCTCACAATAAACTATTATACTAGAAAATATTTTTTTACGCAAGCAAAAACACCGAAATAAAAAAGAAGATGACGAATCATCTTCTCAAAAACTATAAGTTTTTAGTCTTCTTTTTTCTTGCGAGCAAGAAGTCCAAATCCACCTAGGGCTCCAAGAAGTCCAAGCGCTGCAAGACTAGCGTTAGCTTCTGTACCTGTGTTAGGTAATTCTTTTTGACCATCAACATATTTAGGTGTTGCTGGTTGAGTAGCTGAATCAGTTGCTACTGATGTTTCAGCTGGTGCTGGAACTGCAGGTTGGTTTGGATTTGTTGGTTGTTCCGGTTGCACTGGAGCTACTGGTTGTTCAGGAGTCTCTGGTGTTGATGGAACAGGTTGTGGTGTTGCCACTTTCTTGTAATGATGTACAAGATTTCCATTAGGGTCTTTCGTAGTTGTTACGTATTCGTAACCTGAAATTCCTTTTGGAGCTTGTGCTCCTTTTTCACTTGGTGCGATATCTTTACCATTTTCGTCTACATAGTAAGTCACAACTTGTTCAGGTTGCGGTTTTGGTTGTGGAGTATAACCGTTCTGATCCCCATTTGGAGTTACATTTGGAATGTAATTAATTGGTGTATCCTCACCTGGATTAGTTGGGATATTTGGCACTTCATATCCTTTTGTTGGATCGTTTGGATCCACTGGTTTCAACGGATTACCGTCTTTGTCCTTAGGTGTGTATCCTGGGACGTATGGAAGAACTGGTTTGTCGTTACCTGGTTTGGTTGGATCTGTTGGATCGTTTGGATACTTGATTGGGTCTGTTGGTTGACCCGGGATGTTTGGTACCCATGAACCAAGTGGTTTGTAAGTTACTACTTCCTTGATGTTTTCCGAAGTGTTGTCTACTTTCACTGTAGCTACTGTTGCTTTATCAGCCAAGAAGCCTGTCACCACTGGTGATTTCACTTCAGCTAACTCTTGATCTGGTGTCCAGTCTCCGTAAGTCACTACACCTGTTACCAAGTTGACCTTAGCTTCACGAGTAAATTTAGCCTCTTGAGTAACTACTTTTGGAGTGCCATCTTCATTTAACACAGGAGTACCATCTGCATATACGTATGAGATTGTACGTGTGACTGTTTTGTTTAGATTTTTTTCTTCTAATCCTGCTGGATATTTAGGTCCTTCTGGAGTTCCTGGTGTTTTTGAATCTCCATCTACTGGAGTACCTGGTGTTTTTGGTTGGTCCGGTGTTACTGGTACTACTCTTTCTTTTACAGTTACTGTAAATTCTTGATCTTTAGTTGAATCACTGTCGAAATTTCCTGGTGTTGGATACTCATTTTTGATTAATTCGTATCCTTGGTTTTCTAATTCAGTAATCTTAGCTCTAATCTCATTAGTTTTTGTTAATGGATCATTTGATTTACCTTCTTCAACTATTGGAGTATTTCCTTCTACAGTTTTCTCTTTACCATCTTGATCTAAGTATACAAATTTAGTAATAGCTTTTTGAGTATCTTTTACGTAGTTAATTGGAGTGTCTTGACTTGGATCTGATGGAAGATTTGGTACTTCATATCCTTCTTTTGGATTGTTTGGATTTACCGGTTTCAACGGACTACCATCTTTATCCTTAGGTGTGAATCCTTCTACATATGGTACTTTTGGTTTATCAGTTCCTGGTTTTGTTGGATCTGTTGGATCATTTGGATACTTGATTGGATTTGTTGGTTGTCCTGGGATGTTTGGAATCCACGAACCTAGTGGTTTGTATGTTACTACTTCTGTAGTATTTTCTGAGTCTTCAGTTACTTTTGTAGTTGGTACTGTTGCTTTATCAGCTAAGTATCCTTTAACTACTGGTGATTTCACTTCAGCCAAGTCTTGAGCTGGTGTCCAATCTCCATATGTAACATCACCTGTTATCAAGTTAACCTTAGCTTCACGTGTGAATTTAGCCTCTTGGGTCACAACTTTTGGAGTGCCGTCTTCGTTTAATACTGGAGTTCCATCTGCGTAGACATAAGTAATTGTACGTGTGACTGTTTTGTTTAGATCTTTTTCTTCCAAACCAGCTGGGTATTTAGATCCGTCTGGGTTATTTGGATCTACTGGAGTTCCTGGTGTTTTTGGATTATTTGGTGTGACTGTAACTTCTTTAGCCTTAAGGGTTACTTTGAACTCTTGATCAACGTTAACATCTTTATCGAACTTACCACCTTCTGGGTAGGTATTAGATACAACTTCATATCCTTTGTTTTCAAGTTCTTTGATCTTAGCTTTTACTTCAGCTTCTTTTGTTAATGGAGTTTCTGAACCACCTTCTTCAGTGATAGCATCTACTCCTGGAATTGGATTCCCTTTTTCGTCAACAAATGTTGTTTTCGCTTTTTGGAAAGATGTATAAGTAACCACTTCATTAATATTATCTGAGTCTGCAGTTACTTGCACTGTCGCTACTGTAGGTTTATCAACTGTGTGCTTAGCAATCTCCGGTGATTTCACTTCAGCCAAGACTTGAGCTGGTGTCCAATCTCCGTAAGTAACCTCACCTGAAACCAAGTTGACCTTAGCTTCACGTGTGAATTTAGCTTCTTGAGTTACTGTTTTTGGAGTCCCATCTTCGTTTAATACTGGAGTTCCATCTGCGTATACGTATGTGATTGTACGTGTTACAGTTTTGTTTAGATCTTTTTCTTCCAAGCCGGCTGGGTATTTAGGTCCGTCTGGATTGTTTGGATCTACTGGAGTTCCTGGTGTTTTTGGATTATTTGGTGTGACTGTAACTTCTTTAGCTTTCAGTACTACTTTAAACTCTTGATCTGTTGCAGTATCGTTGTCAAATTTACCGTTTTCTGGGTAAGTATTTGATACTAGTTCGTATCCTTTGTTTTCAAGTTCTGCAATTTTAGCTTTAACGTCAGCTTCTTTCGTTAATGGAGCCTCTGATCCACCTTGTTCAGTGATTGCATCTACTCCTGGGATTTCATTGCCTTTTTCATCTTCGAAAGTAGTTTTAGCTTTTTGAATAGCTGAGTACTTAACTACTACTTCATAGTCTTCATCAGTAGCTGTTGTTGCTTGTACTGGTACTAATTCTAAACTGGCTACGAATCCTTCTTTTTGAGGAACTTTTACTTCTGGGAGAGTTGTATCTCCATTACCTTTCCAGTTGATGTAAATTGGTTTCTCATTCTCATCTACTTCTGCTTTTCCGTCTGCAGTTAATTTAACTGTTCCTGTGTAGCTTACAGTTTGTTTTTGTGATGGGAATACTTCTGTACCTGCAAGGTCTTTAACATCATCAGCGTATACAAATTTAATTGTACGGTTTACTTCCTCTACTTTTGTTTTCTTAATGTATGAGTAAATAACGTTGTTTACATAAGCGTTAGGGTTTAATCCTAATTTTTCGATCTCATCAGCTGTGTAAATATCACGAACACGTTTATCACTGATATTGATTGTTCCTGCTGGTCCTTTAGGAGGAATGTTTACAAGAACATAATCTGTCTCATTGATGTGTTTGATTAATTCTGGAACTTGAGCAGTAACATCATATTTTTTACCTAAGATATTTTTAGTATCGTAAGTACCATCATCTTGAATTTCAGCTTTACCATTATACTCTGTTGGTGTGTAACCAATAATTTTTCCTGTTTCTAAATCTGTTAACGTTAACGTAACAGCACCTGTCTCAGCAGTACTTGAATCAGCTACTGAAGACCTTACAACCCATCCATTTTCTACTTTTGCAGTAACATTTTCTGGTTCACCATTTACAGATTTTCCACCTGTTACTGTTAAAGTCGCAGCTGTTTTATCGTTACCGATTTTACTTCCATTTTGAACATGTCCTAGGTCATTATAAACAATTTTAGTGAAATCGTCTGCAAAAGTACGATCTGTAACTACTTTTTCAATACCTACTTTGGCTAGATTCACTCCAACTGTCGATCCCGGTTGAATTTCTCCTTCAATTACTTCAGCTACTATTTCTGTAGGTGATTTTAAAGTAACCTTCAATTTGAAATTTCCATCACGTCCATCATTAAGAATCCAAACTTTGTTTTCATTGGCTTTAACATTTGTCCAACGGTTTGTCGGACGATATGTTATCGTATTACTTGCTACTGTATCACTTCCTCCATCTATATTACGGAAGTATGTGAACTCATCACTTGGTAGTTTTATTGTGAAAGTTGAACCTTTTCCATAACTGATATCATCATCTGTTTGTAGGAGAAGAGCATCATTTTTCCCTATTCGTTCAGCACCCTTGTATGTCATGCTATTATCTGTTAAAAGACTAGCTGCTGTATTACCTTTAGCTGTATTCGGTTGTGTTTTAAGGTGTGTATAAGTATGTTCTACTACCGTTTGCCCATCTACCTTAATAGTTGCCGTATATGGTGTATCTTCAGAAATATCTGGTGCAAGATATCCACTACCAGTCAAATTAGCTGCTGAGTATGTTGTAACTGCATAATTTTTCGCTTTTTCATTCCATTCGATTGTATAAGTAACAGTTCCTGTTTCGTTAGCGATGGCTGGTTGCTCAGCTACACGTTCATCGTACGTCATACCGTTTTTCATACGTTGAGCAAAATATGGAGTTGTAGTACCTCTATTACCTGTAGAAGTTTTCCAACCTATACTTTTCACTGTACCGATAACTGTACCATCATCTGCAGTGATTTCTGTACCTTTCTTAAATGCTGCTCCAAAATCAGCTAAATTGCTAAGTTCAATTGTAGTAGTGTCCCCTTTTTCAACTTTAGACGTATCGAATATTACATCGATTCCCCACGCTGTTGGTGCAGTGTCCTTGTCATTCATAGAGATATAAGCATTTTGAACATTTACTACCGCTTTACCTTCACGAACAACACCTTTACCAGTGATTGTTTGGGCTTGTGTAGTTCCATCCGCCAACACTGCTTCTACTTTACCTGCATGGCCAGCACGCTTCATTTCAGCATAGACTGCTTCAATTGCAGCTGAAAGACGGTTTACTTGGGCTACCATCTGATCTTTAAAAGCATCAGATGAAAGCAAACCTTTAGATGCTACTGCTTCAAGCTTAACAGCAGCAATTGCAGCTGACAATTTTTGTTTAGATTCAACATCTTTAGCTTCTTTATCTGAGAAGTTTGATGCTACTGTTGCCATAACATCAGCCTCTGAAGTCAATTGAGTCAGAACTGTTTTCACATCATCTTGTTCTTTTTCTGTTTCAACTTTTTCTGATGTTTCTTTGTCAGTTTTTTCTTTAGTTGCTTCTTTTTTGTCAGCTTGCTCTTTATCCGATTTTTCTTTACTTGCTTCTTTATCAGATTTATCAGAGACTTCTTTTTCTGCTACAGGTGTTGCTTCAGTTTTAACGTCTTCGTTAGCTTCAGCTTTTTCATCTGCTTTTACAGCATCAATCTTTAGTTCTGGAAGTTCTTCAACTACAGGTGTTGTTAAAGCTGCATCAGGTTTCTGTTTTTCAGATTTTGTAACTTCTGGAGTTTTTGCAGAAGCAGTGCTTGACTCATCAGCTTGTACTCCATTAGCACCTAAAACAAGTGCCGTTCCCAAAAGGACACTAGCAGCGCCAAAGCTATACTTACGAATAGAAAAGCGCTGGGCTCTTCTACCATGGTATTTTTCCATTCTTGAATACATGTTTTCTCCTTTTTCTCTCAACTTAAATTTTTACAGTTCTTAGAAATACATATAAATTTATATTTTAAATTTTTAGTTCCAAAAACAACTCAACCATTTTATCATAAATAAAATTAACTTGTCCATAAATATGTCTCGTTTATACTCAATTTTTTTATATTATTTTTGTGTCCTAGGTACAGAAAATTAATATTATTAGGTCACTTCTAATCATGTTTGAATATATATATATATTGCATAAAAATTCAAACAAGAAGACAACAAACTATCTTCTCAAAAAATAGGCAAAAAATATATATAGTATTTTATCAATTTTAACATCAAAAAAGAAGATGACGAATCATCTTCTCAAAAACTATAAGTTTTTAGTCTTCTTTTTTCTTGCGAGAAAGAAGTCCAAATCCACTAAGGGCTCCAAGAAGTCCAAGTGCTGCTAGGCCTGCATGGGCTTCTGTACCTGTGTTAGGCAACTCTTTTTGACCTTCAACATATTTAGGTGTTGCTGGTTTAGCAGTTGTATCAGTTGCTACTGTTGCATCTGCTTGAGCTGGTGCCGCTGGTTGAGTTTGATTTGGTGTTGCTGGTTGTCCTGGTTCTGCTGGAGCTGTTGGAGCTGCAGGTTGTTCAGGAGCAGTTGGTCCAGCAGGTTGTGGAGTCTGTGGTGTTTGTGGTGCTGGTCTGTAGTTGCTACCACCATTTCCACCACCGTTATAAGTTTGTGATTCTGGATTAGCTTTTGGTGTTGAAATAACTGGTACTTCTAACTCAATGACTTTTCCATTTGGTAATTTAACCTTAACTTTAACACTTGGTTTTACTCCTGCTGGGATTGTTGATGGAATTTCTCCAACTTCTACAATTTCCCATCCTGGCTCTTTTGGTAAGTCGATGTGGTTTTTTACATCTTCAGGAGTGATTACTGTTCCTTGTGGAACGATAATTGTACTTACTTTTGGTTTAACAATTACTGGTACCTCTACTGTAATTTGTTTACCATTTGGTAATTCAATTACTACTGGTACAACAGGTTTTACTCCTGGAGTTTCAGTTCCTGGTTTATCTCCGATAGAAACGATTTTCGCACCTTCTGGAATCTTAACATTTTTCTCAACGTCTTCATTTGTGATTGGGTCTCCAACATTTTTAATGATTTCGTTAATTGGCGTTACTGTTACTGGGACTTCTACTGTAATCACTTTACCATTTGGTAATTCAACCGTTACCTTCACTGGATCTTTCTTGCCTGGAGTTGTCAAGTCTGGAATGTTCTCAACATTCGTTACCTTGCCACCTTCTGGAATCGTAATTCCCTTAGTGTAATCCTCCGGCGTTAATGGTGTCTTAGTGACTGGGGTTTCAATTTCCTTAACTGGCGTTACATTTACTGGAACCTCTACTGTGACTACTTTACCATTTGGTAATTCAACCGTTACTTTGACTGGATCTTTCTTACCTGGGGTTGTCAAGTCTGGAATGTTCTCAACATTCGTTACCTTGCCACCTTCTGGAATCGTGATTCTCTTAGTGTAATCCTCTGGTGTTAATGGTGTCTTAGTGACTGGAGTTTCAATTTCCTTAACTGGCGTTACATTAACTGGAACCTCTACTGTGACTACTTTACCATTTGGTAATTCAACCGTTACTTTAACTGGATCTTTCTTACCTGGTGTTGTTAAGTCTGGAATGTTTTCTACATTCGTTACTTTTCCACCTTCTGGAATCTTAATACCTTTAGTGTAATCCTCTGGTGTTAATGGTGTCTTAGTGACTGGGGTTTCGATTTCCTTAACTGGTGTGACATTTACTGGTACTTCTACAGTAATAGTTTGTCCATTAGGTAATTCCACAGTTACTTTAACTGGATCTTTCTTACCTGGTGTTGTTAAGTCTGGAATGTTTTCTACATTTGTAACTTTCCCACCTTCTGGAATTGTAATTCCTTTAGTGTAATCCTCTTTCGTTAATGGAGTCTTAGTTACTGGTGTTTCAATTGAAGTAGGTACTGCTTCTACAACATTAACCGTTACAGGAATTGTAGTTGTGTAAGGAGTATCATCACCTGGAATTTTGTATGTTACTGGTACGTTAACAGTTCCTGTATTTGTTCCTTTTTCAGCAGTTAATTTAGCTAGTACTTCTTCAGTTACATCACCAACAGTTACTGTTGCATCTTTTGGTAATTTACCTGTAAATCCTTTTGCTTTAATTGCTTCATCAGCTTTAGCTTTTGCTAAATCTTTTAGTTCTTTAGAAGTTGTTCCTTTAGCTACTGTTACATCACCTTTAGCTACTGGTAATACTGTTACTGGTACTGTTACTTTCTCAGGATCTTTCATTCCTGGATAAGTTACTGGTACTTCAACTGTTACATCTGTAGCTCCAGCTTTTCCAGCTGTTGCTGGTAATGTTGTTGGTTCTCCAACTGTTCCACCTTGTCCTGGTGTTACGGCCTCTTTAACTTTATCTTTTTCAGGAGTTTTTCCTTCAAACACAACTACTGGTTTTGGTGTTGAGCTTACTACTTTAACTGGTACGTTAATTGTATCTTCACCAACTACATTACCTTTATCATCTTTGTATAATACTTTTACAGGAACTGTATCTTTGTTCCCATTTGAATCTGTTTTTGGTAATCTGTAAGAAGTTTCTCTTTCATCTAGTGATGCCGTAATTCCAGCTGGTAAGTTTGTTAATTTACTTACTGCTTCATTCGCTTTTTCTTTTACAGCATTAGTTAGAGCTGTGTCATCAGTATCTTTAAGTACTGTCACACCTGTTGGTGTTGCTTTTGGTAATACTTTAACTGGAACGTCTACAGTTTCATCACCAGTTGGGTATTTAACAGTTGCTTTAACTGACAAATCAGTTGCTCCTACTTTAACTTTATCCGTAGGAACGTCTTTATTGATGTCAGCTTCAGTTACAGGAGTTAAATCTCCACCTTTATCAGGTGTAACTGCTTCATTAACATCAGCTGGTTTTGGTTGCTTTCCTTCTACTACATATACAGGTTTCACTTCTGAACCTTTAACATTTACTGTTACTGGGATTTCTGAAGTATAAGTATCCCCTTCTGGAGATGTAAATGTTACTGGAACTTTTACAACTACTGGTTCACCTTTTTTATTAGCAATATCAGCAGGAAGTTCAGGAATTTCTCCTACAGTAACTGTATATCCTTCTGGTACTTTTGCAGGGAAGTCAGGTGTTTTAATTAACTCATTTGCTTTATTTTTTAGAGTTTCTTTAACTTTATCCGGAGTAGCTCCTTTAGGTACGTCAACTTCACCTTCTGTACTAGGAAGAACAGTAACTGGTACTGTTACATCTTCTGTAACTTCAGTTCCACCTACATTATGAGTAACTGTTGTTGGAATCTTTAATCCTGACTCTCCAGCTTTTCCATTCGTTTTAAAGATATCAGTTGCTTCTGGTTCATTAGGAGTACCTTTTTTACCATCAATTTCAGATGGTTCAACTTTTTCTTTAACACTTGCTGGTGTAATTTTATCACCTTCAAACACTACAATAGGTTTTGTCTTAGATTCGACAACATTTACTTCAATATCAACTGTTGTTTCATAAGTTTTACCATCTACTGTATAAGTTACAGGTACTTTAACAACACCACGTCCATCTTCAGCAACTTTTGTAATTGCTAATTCATCATCATCATTATCAACAATTGCTGATTTAGTAGCATCACCTAATGCTGCAGTTCCTTTTACATCTGATAATAATTTAGTAAACTCTGGAGTTTTAATCGCTTCTTTAGCTTTCGCATAAGCAATTGCTTTTAATTGTTCATCAGTTGTGTTAATTGGTACGGTAATGACTGAGTTAGTTTGTAAACTATTAATGAAGATTTCTCTACCATATTTGTGGTTTGGATCATCTGAATTTGCTAAACCATTACGGTTAAATTCATTTTCATAAGCTGGTTTTAAACCATTTGCAGTATATGAGTACAGTCTGTTACCTTCTGCATCCGTATCTCCAAAACCACTCTTAACTGTTACTTTAAAGTCAGCTGGTCCTACGAAGTTATCTGCTGCTGTAAATGGAATACTTGTTTTACGAGAGTTTTTCTCTGCAGCAGCCATACGATTTCCGGCTGGTACGTTATAAGTTAATTTTCCACCTTTTGAGTTATCACTTGGATCGTTAGGAACCCATTTGATTGAATTTGCCCAAACATTTCCTAACCAGTTTGATCCACCGCTAGCATTGTAGATTTTATCTTCTAATACTACACCTTTAGGAACTTCTACTGTCACTTCAACATTTGATGCAGCATAGTAGTCAATATTCATTCCACCAGTGTTTTTAATATCGATATCAAATACACCTTTTTGACCTTTATCATAAATTGTATCTTTTGTATATCCGAATTCAAAACTTTTGTTTTCTGAACGAACATTAGTTAATACTTCCGCAGCTGGAGCAGTTGCGATACCAATACCACCAACTAAGTAACCATCTTTAATTTCAGCACCTTGTGGATTGAATGGGTTAGCAGTTAAACCATCCCCTTGACTTCCTGCTTCAATTAAGACTTTAATTTTAGTAGTAGTTGCTGGAATATCATAGATACGATCTAAATGGTTCCAACCATTTCCAGCAAGCGCACCTTGTTCAGTTGCTAAAGGACCATTTTTACCTTCAACTGGTTTAATTTCTTCTCCAGTAAATGCATCAACGATTGTTAACTTAACTTTTTCACCTGCTGATGTTGCTGTTGAACCTCCGTATGCAGCACTGTGAATCAAGTTAACATTTAAACGTGAATTCCCGTTTACATCGAATTCTTTAGAAAGAGTTGTCCCTTTCTTTCCTAATTCAAGATAGTAATCACGATTTTTAACTTCACCAAATATATTTGATCTCATTGCATCAATAGTTGGTGTCATAGTTGGAACTACACCGCTACCACTATTATAAGATTTTTCATGTCCAAATCTTTGATATTGGATAAGCTCCCCATCATTTGAATAAACTTTAGATTTTGGAACTTCACGAGTACTTGCATTACCATCTTTATCTGTAACCTTTGTCACATCAAGTGGTTTAACCGCATTAACTTTTTCACCTTTTTCAATTTTCCAACCATTTAACACACCAGCTTCTGCGTCAGCTTTTGTAATAGCTTTTTCTTGCCAGTTATATGTTGCACTACCAATACTATCTTTACGATTTGTAATATCACGACCACTTTCGTATTGTTTAGCAATTGTTTCTGATTTTTTATCAGCATCAGTGAATGTTACTTTGTCTCCAAAACCTTCTTTTAAGCTTTCAAATACACCATTTTTAGGGTTGTTACCATAAGCAACGTGGTTTTCACTAACAGGAGCACCTAATTCAGTTTTTCCAGCTAAATAGAATGCTAATAAATCACGCTCAGATTTTACTGCTTCTGCTTGTTGGCTCATTTCTTTAGCTGATGTTGCAGCTGCAGCGTTTGCTTTCGTTACTACACCATTAGCTTTTTCAATAACTTTAGTGTAAGTATCAATTACTGCTTGATCTTTTTTATTCGCATCTTTTGCTTTTTGTTCATCAAGTTTAGCTTGAATTTTAGCAATATTTGCTTGTAATTCAGTTAAAGCGTTATCTCTTTCAGCTTTGTATTTAGCTGCTTCTTCTGCCGAGTTAGCTGCAGTCGTATCTACTGCTCTAAATCCACTTTCACCTTGACCAGGAATGGCTTGTCCATTACGTGGATCTTGGTTTTTATTTTCTTTTTCTTCTTTCTTGTCTGCAGTTGCTTTTGGCATACTTTCAATAACGAAAGCTTTACCGTTTACTGCTGATGTAGCTTTTGCTACTTCTTCTTTTGTTACAGCTTCATTAGCAACTACAGCTTTTGCATTTGCTAATTCTGCTTTTGCTGCTTCAATTGCTGAAGCCGTTTTTTCAGTTGATGCTACTTTTTCTAAAGCTGCTTCTAAACGAGCAATAGCTGCTTCCAACTTGCTTGTGTCAGCTTTTGGTGTTTCAGTTGGTGCTTCTGCTGGTGCTACCTCAGGTGCTGGTGTTGCTGTAGCTGGGGCTGTTGGTGTAGCCACAGTTGATGTAGAAGTTTCAGTTGAATCTACAGGCTTACTTGAATCTGCTTGATTCCCAGCATTAGGATTTACTTGTTCGTTTGTTACTGTAGCTGTTGAAGGTGCTTCTGCGTGAACAGTTGCTGCACCACCAAACATCATGTATGCTGCTACAGCTACTGATGCTGCTCCAAAACTATACTTACGGATTGAAAAGCGTTGGACCTTTTGTCCGTGGTATTTGTCCATTCTTGAATACATATTTTCTCCTTTTTAAATAATTAAATAAATTTTAATTGCGGAATTACACCCAAGTATTTAAACAACGCCTCCATTTCCAGCTTAATTTATACATTACAGCAGCTACACTTAGGTACTTAATCCCTAATTTACATTATAACATTATTTCAACTAAACTGTCTACGTTTATGTACAAAATATGAGGATTTTTCTATATATATATATATCAATCGCTGTTTTATGTAATTTCATCATAAAAAATAAAAGGCCAATTTGACCTTTTACTTTGATATATTTATTTACGGTTTGATACGGTGCAACATACGTGGGAATGGGATAGCTTCACGGATGTGTTTTGTTCCTGCTGCGAAGGTTACCATACGCTCGATACCGATACCAAATCCTCCGTGAGGAACTGTACCGTATTTACGAAGGTCAAGGTAGAATTCGTACTCTGTGCGATCCATACCAAGTTCATCCATCTTAGTCACAAGGGCATCGTAGTCTTCCTCACGCATAGAACCACCGATGATTTCTCCATAGCCTTCTGGAGCAAGCAAGTCTGCACAAAGCACGCGCTCTGGATTTCCAGGAACTGGTTTCATGTAGAAGGCCTTGATGGCTGCTGGATAGTTCATGACAAATGTTGGCACACCAAAGTGGTTTGAAATCCAAGTTTCATGTGGTGAACCAAAGTCATCACCATGCTCAAGATGTTCGTAGTCAGCGTCTTCATCATTTTCATGCTCTTGCAAGAGGTCAATGGCTTGATCGTAAGTGATACGTTTGAAGGGCTCTGCAATGTAGCGTTTCAAGAGTTCTGTATCACGTTCCAATGTTTCCAAGGCTTGAGGTGCACGGTCAAGAACACCTTGAAGAAGAGCTTTTACATAAGCTTCTTGCAAGTCAAGCGACTCATCATGTGTCAAGTATGAGTACTCAGCATCCATCATCCAGAACTCAGTCAAGTGACGGCGTGTTTTTGATTTTTCAGCACGGAATACGGGACCAAAGTCAAAGACACGACCAAGGGCCATAGCGCCTGCTTCTAGGTAAAGCTGACCTGATTGGCTCAAGTAGGCTGGAGTTCCGAAGTAGTCAGTTTCAAAGAGTTCAGTTGAATCTTCTGCCGCGTTTCCTGAAAGGATTGGGCTATCAAATTTCATGAAGCCGTTCTTGTCGAAGAACTCATAAGTTGCGTAGATGATAGCGTTACGAATTTGCATCACCGCTACTTGCTTACGAGAACGGAGCCACAAGTGACGGTTGTCCATCAAGAAGTCTGTCCCGTGTTCTTTTGGTGTAATTGGGTAGTCTTGAGATTCACCAATCACTTCGATATCTGTGATATCAAGCTCATAACCAAATTTAGAACGTTCGTCTTCTTTGACAATTCCTGTCACATAAACAGAAGTTTCTTGGCTCAAGCGTTTGATGACATCAAACTTCTCAAGCCCCACTTCTTCACCAAATTTTTCTACAAAGTTTGGTTTAAAGGCTACACCTTGGAAAAAGGCTGTTCCATCACGCAATTGCAAGAAGGCGATTTTCCCTTTTCCTGATTTGTTGGCAACCCAAGCGCCAATCGTCACTTCTTGACCAACATAGTCTTTTACATCGATAATAGTTACACGTTTTGTCATTGTTTTTCCTTTTTCTTTTTTATTCTTTATGGCAAACCACTTCTATATTGTTCCCATCTGGATCAATCACAAAAGTAGCGTAGTAAATCGGTTGCTCACTGCGATAACCAGGAGCTCCATTGTCTCGCCCACCTGCCTCTAAACCAGCCTCATAACAAGCTTGAACCTCTTCCTTATTTTCTGCTAAAAAAGCAAAGTGAATAGGATTTTGCTTCCCCTGAGCCAGCCAAAAATCACCACCAGGATGAGGGCTGTTTGGGGCAAGAAAACTGATTAGAGAACTAGTCTTAAAAGCCAATTTATAGCCCAAAGGAGCGAGAAAACTCTTATAAAATCCTTCTGAAATTTGTAAATCCTTTACCTTAATTTCAAAATGATCAATCATTCTCACTACCCATAAATGCTTTCAAGCGTTTAACTGCTTCTTTAAGCGTGTCTAGGTCTGTCGCATAGCTGAGGCGGACATTTTCTGGCGCTCCGAATCCTGCTCCTGTTACCAAGGCCACTTCAGCTTCTTCTAGGATAGCAGTTGTAAAATCTGTCACATCTGTATAGCCTTTCATCTCCATGGCCTTTTTGACATTTGGAAAGAGATAGAAGGCTCCTTGCGGTTTGACCACTTCAAATCCTGGCACCTCAGCAAGAAGGGGATAGATGGTATTGAGACGTTCTTCAAATGCTTGACGCATGATCTCAACAGAATCTTGCGGTCCAGTTAGGGCTTCGATGGTTGCATATTGTGAAACAGCAGTTAGGTTAGAAGTTGTTTGACCTGTCAATTTGCTCATAGCAGCAATGATTTCTGGATCACCCACCGCATAACCTACCCGCCAACCTGTCATGGCATAAGCTTTTGATACACCGTTAATGACAATGGTTTGCTTGCGAATGGCTTCTGATAGACTAGAGATTGGTACGAACTCATTCCCGTTATAGACTAAACGACCATAAATATCATCTGCTAGGATGAGAATGTTATGTTCAACAGCCCAATTTCCGATAGCCAAGAGTTCCTCACGGGTGTAAATCATTCCTGTTGGATTAGATGGCGAATTTAGCACCAAAACCTTGGTCTTATCTGTACGAGCTGCTTCTAACTGCTCTACGGTCACCTTAAAGTGATTGTCTTCCTTAGCAGGAACAAAGACTGGCACACCTTCTGCCATCTTGACCTGATCTCCATAGCTGACCCAATATGGGGTTGGGATAATCACTTCATCACCTGGATTGACCACAGCCATAAAGAAAGTATAGAGTGAGAACTTAGCACCGGTAGCAAATGTGACTTCGTTGGCCGCTACGGAATAACCATAATAACGCTCAAAATAGGTATTGACTGCTGCTTTTAACTCAGGCAAACCTGAAGCTACCGTATAGAAAGAAGCACGTCCATCTCGAATGGCTGCAACAGCTGCATCTTGAATATTTTTGGGAGTATGGAAATCGGGCTGACCTAAAGTTAAGAAAAGTACATCTTTTCCTTCAGCCTTTAACTTCTTTGCTCTTGCATCACTAGCCAGAGTCACACTTTCTTCCATTTCTAAAACACGGTTGGATAGTTTCATAGGCCCTCCTTATTGACCAATGCTCCTGTTTCAAAATCTACTAGATAAAAATTAGAGCCTGACTTGACTTCCCAGATTGGCTTATCTTGATAACGGCCAAAGGTTATCTTGTCAATCTCGCCAGCTCCTTTTTCCTTAGAAACCGATTCTGCTTTTTCTTGTGAAACACCTTGATTTAGCTGATAAACATAAATCTTATGGTCATCCTTTCCAATCAGGACAGCAAGTGCTTCTTGCTGTTTATTACGGCCAAGAACGCTGTAATAAGCTTCCAAGCCATTGTATAAATCAACCTGATCAGCCTGCTCTAATCCTGCATACTGCTGAGCTAATTTTTCTCCTTCACTTTTAGCTGTTTGATAGGGTTTCATACTCAGAAACACCAGATACAGAAAGGAAGCACTGATAACCACAAACAAAATCGTCATCCCTAGACCATACTGCCACAGTAGATTATTTTTTGCTTTGTTTTGTCTTTTTTTCACTCGTCTATTTTACCATCTATTGGGCTTTATTACAAGCGAATGCAAGAACAAACCTATATTATTTCTTCCTTCAAAGTAAATCGATTTTTCTTAGTTAAAACCGAGCAAGAAAAGGAAAGACACAAGCAACATAAACGTATCAAAAAACCTGAGCTTAGCACTCAAGTTTTCGTAAGTTCTTTACTTTATAGAATCACTTTATCATCTATTCTTTTAGCCATTTTTCCTAAAAAGATAGGTAGTAGAAGGCCAATCATGGCTAAAAAGAAGCCTAGATAAAGAAATGTTAGCACAAAGCCTAAATGGTCAATCAACCAGCCTGTCAGCGGGAAAAACACAATCATACTGAGGCTAAACATCATAGAGTAGACACTCAGCATGGTTGCCCTTACTTCGCTTGGGAGGCGCTCTTGCAAATCATTGTCAAAAATCGGCTGAAAAAGAGCATATAGAGCATTACTAATCAAATAAATCAAAATATAGATTAGAGGTGTTCCAAAGTAGGACAGCATATAGGTGACGCCAGTCAGCAAGACAAGGACAGGGAAAAGCTTCAAGGCAGCATATTTCTTTCCAATCTTACTCGCTAGATAGACTGCGACGATATTTAAGATACTACCAAGTAGCATAACTGCTGAAATTTGCCAACTACTTAAATCTGGTAACTGATTTTGATAGTAAAAATAAAACATGCACATGAGTGTACTAACAATCTGAGACAAAATCATCCAGTTGAAGAGCATGGGATTTCGCTCCAACTCTTCCTTAACAGTCCAAATAATCTGTTTCATGGTCACACTATCAGTTTTTTCTACCTTGACACTGGGTTCTTTCAGCATCCAAATCAGGAAAAGAACTATGATAGAAGTGGCAATCATGATATAGTAGGTCAGGTGCAATTGACCATGGACAAAAAATCCCGCCAACACTGTCCCCAAAGACCGAGTTGCTTCTGCTACTCCTGACATAAAACTTGAAATAGATAAGTAACGCTTCTTGAGTCCAGCTTCCACGGCTGAATCATAAACCATTGCTGCGCTTGTTCCTGAATCAAAATTATAAGACAAGGCATTTATCGCCATAGCTAGTGCATAAATCCAAAAATTTCCTTGCCCAGCCAACATGAGAATAGAAGACACAATTCCTGCTATACGACTTAAATAAAGGTTGGTCTTATAGGAATAGCGATCAGCTAACATACCAGATGGAATTTCACAGAGAAGACTGGTCGTATGAAAAATACTCTCCAGAAGTCCAATCTGCCAAAGAGACATTCCGTTTTGACTGAGAAAGAGAATCCAAAAGCTGGTAATCCCTAGAAATGCAAAAGACTCAACCCCGGCCATCAGGCCAATATTTTTCCGATAATTTCTTATTAACATCTTTTCTCCTTAACAAGTGTATTATTATTTCTTTTGTCCGTCACTTGTTAATCTTTGCCTTACATGATCTCCACCCCTGTTTAAAAGCATTCTTCAATGCCATTATTGTTCCTTTAATGATTTATGAAATGATACCGGAAAATAGCTGTTCTGCGGTTTCTATTACGAGTTTTCTTGTTTATTTTAGCACTTATGTCATCATATTACAAGAGAATATAGGAATACTCTGCGAAAACCAAATACATTCCAGTCGCAAGTGACTAGAGTTTCTGTGATTTTATAATTTTCAAATAAACTTTGAGCAGATTTCTTGCAAGTCCTTTTGTTTTGTTGTAATATGTTTTATAACAACGAGAAACTCTCGTAAATTTTAAGAAAAAAGGAGACACATCATGTCTAAAAAAGTATTATTTATCGTCGGATCACTACGCCAAGGTTCTTTCAACCACCAAATGGCTCTCGAAGCTGAGAAAGCACTTGCTGGAAAAGCGGAAGTCAGCTATCTTGATTATTCAGCTGTCCCTCTCTTCAGTCAAGATTTAGAAGTTCCAACTCATCCAGCTGTAACAGCTGCTCGTGAAGCAGTTCTGGCTGCGGATGCTATCTGGATCTTCTCTCCAGTCTACAACTTCTCAATTCCTGGTACAGTGAAGAACTTGCTTGACTGGCTATCTCGCGCTCTTGACTTGTCTGATACACGTGGCGCTTCTGCCCTTCAAGACAAGTTTGTCACAGTATCATCTGTAGCCAATGCAGGTCACGATCAACTCTTCGCTATTTACAAGGACCTCTTGCCATTTATCCGTACGCAAGTTGTTGGGGATTTCACTGCTGCACGTGTCAATGACTCTGCTTGGGCAGACGGAACATTGGTTCTTGAAGAAACAGTCCTAAACTCACTTGAAAAACAAGCTCAAGACTTGGTCAATGTGATCTAGTAATACTCTTCGAAAATCAAATTCAAACCACGTCAGCGTCGCCTTACCGTACTCAAGTACAGCCTGCGGCTAGCTTCCTAGTTTGCTCTTTGATTTTCATTGAGTATAACTAAACTAACTAACATAATAAAAGCGAACAAGACTACTTTTCTGACACTCAGAAGGCTAGCTTGTTCGCTTTTTTCATTTATAAACTAAAATAGCTGATGATACATATTGTCCAATACAAAATATCTTTTCATACTTCCTTAACAAAAACCAATTCCTGTGGCTGTGACAAATCTTCTCGGTAGTTAAATCCTGCAAAGCTTAAGCGACGAGCTTCCTCCACTGTTTGAACTTGATTTTCTATCAGGGCTGTTAGGAAGGCACCACGCGCTTTCTTGGAAATGGTTGAATGAATCTTCAGCTGACCGCCTCTATCCTCCATGAATTTGAAGGTCACCATTTTTTCTCTGATTTCCTTAGAAAATACAGTCTCAAACTCGGATGACAATAGAGAGAAAATCACTTCTTCCTGCTTCAGAGCTCCATCATAGACTGCCTTCCAATGGCTCTTCAAAGTCTTACCAGCGACTTTTAACTTCATCAAAAAGTCCAAACGGTGAGGCGCCATAGGTGACAAGGCTGGAACAACACCGTACAAAGCCGAGGTAATGAAGACATGATTTTCAAGATAATCTTGTTCCTCCTCGGTCAATTTATCTCGCTTGATATGGCGGTACATAAGCCCATCAAAAAGTTTCAAGGCTGGGTAGTGTTGAGCAGTTTTGTTTTTTAAAGCTTGGATATTTTGAAATTCTTCCGCAGCTTTCTCGGCTGAAACCTTGTAAAAACTCTCCAATTGACTAGCAGAATAGAGGGCCAAGGCATCCAGCACAGCTTGACTTTCTGGTCTTAAAGGATTTGCCTCGATACTCGGCAAGTCTGTGTTCATTTCTTTTGCTGTTGGGATTAAAATTTTCATATTGATAGTGTAGCATATTTTTTAGCCACAACCAAGAAATTCATCTGAAAAACCTCGGTTTGACCGAGGTTTCTCTGTTTATTTGGGCCATCCTAACCAGACAGCCACGAGAACAAGGGCTATGCCAGCTAAACTTGTTAAGATAGATAAGAATTTATCTTTTTTCTCCTTGAACTGAGAAAAACCTATCTTCAAAGCGAGCAGTCCGAGTAGCATTGAAGCAAGCATCACATAAAAACCCATTTGTTTGTCCTCCATTAGTCTTAATTTACCTTATTATAACATACATTTCTTAAATAAACCTTTTTTACTGCACTTTAAAGGTCTTGAGATAGTTATCTTTTCCTACTTGACCTTCGAAGGTTTTACCATTTTCAAGGTAAGGAAGGTCATCTGATACTGAGGCTTTGACCTTGTATATCTTGCCATCAACTTTAAAGAAGTAGACGGTATCTCCCTTGATAACAGCTGATTTAAGGTCTGCTACTACTCCCTTAATGCTTTCTGTTGTTGCATTGTCAATTTCAAGGTCGTTTTTATTGGCGTACTTGCTGAGTAGCTCTTCCACTGTAGTAGCTACGATAACATTTTGGTACTCGACTGCATCTACCAGAGCATACTCTTTGACCAAGCCAGCATTGTCCTTCAAGCCCATGATGTAGAGAGGCTTGTCATTGAGGTTTATGAGGATTGGGAAGGTTGCCTTGTAGGATTTCTCCTGAACAGCACCTTCGGCTGATTCACGGGCTGATTCTTCGGTCGCAGAAGCCAAGTTGTACTTCGTGATTTCTCCTGTTCGCATATTTTCAAGAATGAAACCAAGATTACTTTCATCTGCATTGGCCGATGTCACACCTGTGTAGAGATAAATGTCATTGCCGATAGACAAATAATTATATCCCTTGGTAGTCTGGGTCACGTTTTTCTTGGAAATCATGGCATTCCAGAAACCGTCCTTGTACTTGCCGTTGTAGTTGATTTGCTCAATAGTTTCCTCAGCTGGATAGACCCTGTCCACCCATTCTGGAACATCTGCCAAACTGTATTCCTTGGTTTCTCCATTTGTGGCATCCAGGATAATGACTGAAACAGGACGTGGAACCGCAAGTCCAAATTGCTTTTGGTAAACCGTTGCTACATAGAAAGGATTGCCCTCATCGTCCACCTCAAAAGATGGAGTTTTGAAGATCTTAGTTGGGTACTTCAAGCGTAGGTGACGTTTGACGTCACGGTTAAAATACTCCGAGTCCGAATACTTGATTGGTGTCTTCAAGTCCACCAAGTCCGCATTACCAGTTACCATGTCCACCTTGATATACTCGCCTATTCCCTTGGCCTGATTATTAAACCACTTGATAGGGTCTGCATATTCTAGTGGTGTAACCCGATAAGGCTTCCCATCAATTGTCAATTGGGTATAGGTATCTGCCGCTACGTACTGCGACACCTTATCTGTTAGGGAACCCAAGTAGCGGTCACCAATTTTCTCAGCAGTACTTCTATCTAGAATAGGAACCTTACTGGTATCCGTCTTAGGAAATTCAGTAAAGCCTTTTTCCGTAACCGTGACTACATTGGCATAATTTTTAGCCTGAAAAATGCTAGAAGTCACCAAGGAAACCAAGGCTGCTAAGAGAAGAATTCCTCCAATAGAAACTAAAAGAGCTTTCCCTAACCGATTGATTTTGAAACCCTCAAGATTTAAGGCAGCTTCCGCCTTGCCGTGGCGCACCTGAACTGTTTTGACAAGGTTTATCCCCTTGCCAAAACCAAATAAGATTGCTACAACCAGCAAATGCCCACAGAGGAAAAAGAGAAATTCCCAGCTGGTCGGGTTAAGAGGCGGTAAAAAGATATACCAGGTCGTTGCGATAAAAATAAGTTCAAAGACTATTCGTTTCATTTGCTTTCCTCCTAAATGATTCGTCCTTCCAAGTGATCCAGTTCATGCTGGCAAATCTGAGCTGGGAAGCCTGTCAAGGTAATGGTCTGTTCCTGCCACTTGCTGTCACGATAGGAAACCCTTATGGTTTCATAACGCTTAGTAGGTCTCACACCTACCAAGGACAAACAGCCTTCTTCTGTCTCATAAGGTCCTTCAAAAGACAGGAGCACTGGATTAAACATGACCACAGGAACCAAGCCAAGATTAAAGATAATCACGCGCTTCTGCACCCCAATCATATTGGCAGCCAGACCGACGCAGGTATCACGATTTGCTAAGAGTGTATCCTGTAAATCTCTGGCAAGATACAGATCATCCTGACTTGCCGGCTGAGATACCTGAGATAAAAATAAAATATCCTTCACAATTTTCTTTTCCACTTCCTCACACTCCTCTTTATGTTTACTATATTATAGCAATTATAGCACAAAAGACGATAACTGCAAGCCCTTTCCCTCAACTGTAGCAAAAAGCCATCCGAAGATGACTTTTTTTATATCGCATTCTTGTCAAAACCGAGTTTACGTTGAATAAACTTAACAATTTCGACGATAATAATCATTGAGAAGCTTCCGCCCATAACGATTCCCCATTGTGACAAGTCTAGTTTGGTTACGTGGAAGATTCCTTCAAGCGGTTCTACGACGATTGTTGCCATGAGAAGGATGAAGGATACCAAGATGGACCAGTTGAAGGTCTTAGACTTGAATGGGCCAACTGTCAAGATGGATTGGTAAACAGACTTGACATTGTAGGCATGGAAGAGCTGAATCAAACCAAGGGTTGCAAAGGCCATAGTAAGGGCATCAGCATGAATGGCATGATTGTCACCCACATGAACTGGGTAAAGAAGGGCAAGACAATAAACACTCATAACAATAGCTGCTTGGAGTACACCTTGATAGATGATAGAACTCAAAACACCACCTGAGAAGAAGCTTGCCTTGCGTCCACGTGGTTTATGATTCATGACACCAGGCTCAGCAGTTTCAACACCTAGTGCAATTGCTGGGAAGGTATCCGTTACCAAGTTAATCCACAAAAGATGAACTGGCTGTAAGACATCCCAACCAAACAAGGTTGATAGGAAGATGGTCAATACTTCAGCAGTATTGGCAGAAAGCAAATACTGAATAGTCTTTTGAATGTTTGAGAAGACCTTACGTCCTTCTTCAACTGCGACAATGATGGTCGCAAAGTTATCATCTGCAAGAATCATGTCAGAAGCTCCCTTAGAAACCTCTGTACCAGTGATTCCCATACCGATACCGATATCTGCTGTTTTCAGAGCTGGCGCATCATTGACACCGTCACCTGTCATGGCAACGACTTTACCTTGTTTTTGCCAAGCCTTCACGATACGAACCTTGTGCTCTGGAGACACACGGGCATAAACAGAGTATTGACCAACTACTTTTTCAAAGTCTTCATCTGACAATTCATTGAGCTCAGCACCAGTTAAAACGTGGCCTTCTGTATCGTTTGCATCAATGATTCCCAAACGTTTGGCAATCGCTTCTGCAGTATCTTGGTGGTCACCTGTAATCATGATTGGACGGATTCCCGCTTCCTTAGCCACACGAACAGCCTCAGCAGCTTCAGGACGTTCAGGGTCAATCATCCCAATCAAGCCAGTAAAGATTAAATCATTTTCAAGCTCTTCAGAAGTGAGGTTTTCTGGAATGCTGTCAATAATCTTATAAGCACCTGCAAGGACACGCAAGGCTTGGTGAGCCATTTCAGAGTTGTTTGTATGAATGAGGTTTGTAACCTTCTCATCAATCGGAGCAATATCCCCAGCCTTGTCACGAAGAACACAACGTTTCAAAAGTTGGTCTGGCGCACCCTTGACTGCTACAAGGAATTTACCATCTGGTAATGGGTGAATCGTTGACATGAGCTTACGGTCAGAGTCAAATGGCAACTCAGCCACACGAGGATATTTGTCTAAAAATCCTTTAACATCGTAACCCTTGTCCAAGGCATATTGGATAAAGGCTGTTTCGGTTGGGTCACCAATCAGGTTGCCTTCAACATCGATTTTCGTATCATTTGCCAAGACAACTGAACGAAGTAGTGGCATTTCAAGACCTAGTTCAATGTCGTCAGCTGAATTATGTAGGACTGCATCGTAGAAGACTTTTTCGACGGTCATCTTGTTCATGGTCAGTGTACCAGTCTTATCAGAAGCGATAATTTCAGTTGAACCAAGCGTTTCAACTGCTGGCAACTTACGAACAATAGAGTTTCGTTTGGCCAAAACTTGAGTACCAAGAGCAAGAACGATGGTTACGATAGCTGGGAGCCCTTCTGGAATGGCTGCAACGGCAAGGGCAACAGAGGTCATCAACTCACCAAGTGGATCTTTCCCTTGAATGAAGACTCCAACTACAAAAGTAACAAGAGCAATGACCAAGATAGCATAGGTCAAGACCTTAGAAAGGTTGTTCAAGTTTTGTTTGAGTGGTGTATCCGTCTCATCCGCATCTTGGAGCATGCCAGCGATATGACCAACTTCCGTGTACATCCCTGTATTGACAACAATACCAAGACCACGACCATAAGTCACATTTGAGTTTTGGAAGGCCATATTGACACGGTCACCAATACCAGCATCTGCAGCAAGTTCAACTGTCAAGTCTTTTTCGACTGGCACAGACTCACCTGTAAGAGCTGCTTCTTCGATTTTAAGAGAGTTGGCTTCTAGCAAACGTAGGTCTGCAGGTACTACGTCGCCAGCTTCAAGGGCAACAATATCACCTGGTACCAATTCTTTAGAATCAATCTCAGCCATATGACCATCTCGTAGAACGCGGGCAGCTGGACTAGACATGGATTTGAGGGCTTCGATCGCTTCTTCTGCTTTCCCTTCTTGGTAAACACCAAAGGCAGCGTTGATGATAACCACGGCTAGGATGATAATGGCATCTGCGATATCTTCCCCACCAGAAGTCACGACTGACAAGATTGCTGCCGCAACTAGGATAATAATCATCAAATCCTTAAATTGCTCGATAAACTTGACCAGGATTGATCGTTTCTCGCCTTCTTCGAGTTCATTGTGGCCAAATTCGGCAAGGCGCTTTTCCGCCTCACTTGATGACAAACCTTGCTCGGTCGCATCCACAGCCTGCAAGACCTCTTCAGGACTCTGAGTGTAAAACGCTTGGCGTTTTTGTTCTTTTGACATGTGTCTCCTCCTTGACATTGTGTGCAAAACAGACTCTCTTTTCCCTCATCGCATCTTTTCACGACAAACAAAAAGAGACCTGTTAATCATAACAAGTCTCGCTGTTTAAGATAGTGCCGGAAAGCATACTTTTCAGTATAAAATTCGGAATGACGACACTATCACAGGTTTCTGCCAGCTACTCCCTTGAGTAGTTCTATTATACCAAATTTTGAAAAGTTTTCAAAGAGTAAAAAATGACTTATTTGAATTTTCCCTTGAAAACCAGTATAATGGTAGAATGCTATGTGACTAGAAAGGAAGTTGAATGAAGCAATCTATCTCAAATCTCAAGTTAGCTGAGCGTGGTGCCATTATCAGCATTTCAACCTATTTGATCTTGTCTGCAGCCAAATTAGCAACTGGGCACCTCCTCCATTCATCCAGTTTGGTGGCTGATGGTTTTAACAACGTGTCGGACATCATTGGAAATGTGGCCCTCTTGATTGGGATTCGGATGGCGCGCCAGCCTGCAGACCGTGACCATCGTTTTGGCCACTGGAAGATTGAGGATTTGGCTAGCTTAATCACTTCCATCATCATGTTCTATGTTGGTTTCGATGTACTTCGGGATACCATTCAGAAGATTCTCAGTCGTGAAGAAACGGTCATTGATCCTCTTGGTGCAACTCTAGGAATTATGTCTGCAGCAATCATGTTTGTGGTCTATCTCTACAATACTCGTCTCAGTAAGAAATCCAACTCCAAGGCACTGAAGGCTGCCGCCAAGGACAATCTTTCTGATGCAGTCACCTCACTTGGTACTACCATTGCCATCCTAGCCAGCAGTTTCAATTATCCCATTGTGGATAAACTGGTTGCTATCATCATCACTTTCTTTATCTTGAAAACTGCCTATGATATCTTTATCGAGTCTTCCTTTAGTCTTTCAGATGGTTTTGATGACCGTCTGCTTGAGGATTATCAAAAGGCCATCATGGAAATTCCCAAAATCAGCAAGGTTAAGTCCCAAAGAGGTCGTACCTACGGTAGCAATATCTACCTTGATATTACACTAGAAATGAATCCTGACTTGTCGGTTTATGAGAGCCACGAGATTGCGGATCAAGTCGAGTCTATGCTTGAGGAACGTTTTGGAGTCTTTGATACCGATGTCCATATAGAACCTGCTCCCATTCCTGAAGATGAAATTATGGACAATGTCTATAAAAAACTCCTCATGCGCGAACAATTGATTGACCAAGGAAATCAACTAGAAGAACTCTTGGCTGACGATTTTGTCTATATTCGTCAAGATGGAGAACAGTTGAATAAAGAGGTCTATAAAGCCGAAAAAGACTTGAATTCTGCTATCAAGGACATTCAAATCACTTCCATCAGTCAAAAGACCAAACTCATCTGCTATGAGTTAGATGGTATCGTCCATACCAGTATCTGGCGTCGCCACGAAACCTGGCAAAATATCTTTCATCAAGAAACCAAAAAAGAATAGAGAAATCCTGTCATAAGACGGGATTTTTCTATTCTTCTAGCTATCAAAGTCACTGAGATACTCATAGCGTTCGTATTTTTCAAGGAGTGCTTCGTTTTTCTCATCTAGTTCTTTTTGAAGAGTAGCCAGTTTGCCAAAGTCAGAACCATTGGCCTGCATTTCCTCTTCAATAGCAGCGATACGATTTTCCAAGGCTTCAATATCGCCTTCAATGCTTGCCCACTCCTGCTTTTCTTGGTAGGTCATGCGTTTCTTGTCTTCACGGACCTTGATCACTTTCTCCTTTTCGGCCTTTTGCACTTGATTGGCCATCTCTGTTTCAAAGGATTTTTCATCAAGATAGTCGGTATAATGACCAAAGAAAGGACGAATCTTGCCATCCTCAAAAGCGAGAATCTTGGTCGCTACCTTATCCAAGAAATAGCGGTCATGGCTAACTGTCAAGACAGGCCCTGCAAAGCCTTGCAAAAAATTCTCCAAAACTGTCAAGGTTGCAATATCCAAATCATTTGTTGGCTCGTCCAAGAGAAGAACATTTGGTTTTTCCAAGAGCAATTTGAGGAGATAAAGACGTTTTTTCTCTCCCCCAGACAATTTCTCAATCAAGGTTCCATGCGTCGAACGTGGGAAAAGGAACTGCTCCAGCAACTCTGCAATCGAAGTACTAGAACCACCGCTGGTCTTGACCTCTTCTGCCACTTCCTGCAAGTAATTGATCACTCGCTTGTTTTCATCCAATCCCTCAATTTGTTGAGAGAAATAGGCGATGCGAACAGTTTCCCCTATCACAACTTGACCTGCTGTCGGCTCAAGAATGCCTGCAATCAAGTTAAGGAGAGTTGATTTCCCAACACCGTTATCCCCAACAATTCCAATACGATCTTTAGCCTGCACCAAGAGATTAAAATCTTGCAAAATAGGCTTGTTTTCATAGGAAAAGGAAACATCCTGAAACTCGATGACTTTCTTCCCAATACGACTGGTTTCAAAGTTCATGGTCAAGTCTGTCTCAGCAGCACCACCTGAAACTTCTTTCTTCAGGTCATGGAAACGATTGATACGAGCCTGCTGCTTGGTCGCACGTGCCTGCGGTTGTCTGCGCATCCAGGCCAATTCTTGCTTATAAAGTTGTTCCTTTTTGTGGAGAAGAGCCGCATCGCGCTCGTCCTGTTCCGCCTTAAGGCGAACATAGTCCTGATAATTGCCCTGATATTCGGTCAAACCTGCGCGATCCAATTCGAAAATCCGAGTTGACAAAGCGTCTAGGAAATAACGGTCGTGGGTAATAAAAAGGACGGTCTTCTTAGAATTTTTCAAAAAGAGGGTTAGCCACTCAATTGTCGCAATGTCCAGATGGTTGGTCGGCTCATCCAAAAGCAAAAGGTCGTGATTGCCAAGTAAGACTTGCGCCAACTGGACCCGTCTTCTTAGACCACCTGACAATTCCCCAACAGGAGTAGATAAGTCCTGAATCCCCAGCTTGCTAAGAACCGTCTTGACCTGACTCTCAATTTCCCAAGCTTGGAGAGAGTCCATTTCAGCCATGACTCGTTCCAAACGAGCCTGCTTATCCTCACTGTAGTTGAGCATGAGGAGTTCATACTCACGAATGAGCTGGATTTCCTTGAGGTCGCTAGATAGAACCGTATCCAAGACTGTCTTACTATCATCAAAATCAGGATCCTGGGTCAAGTAGCCAATCTGGTAATCATTCTTAGCTGAAAAGGGACTGATATCCCCATCAAAGCCAGTCACACCAGAAAGGACATCTAGAAGGGTAGTTTTGCCCGTTCCATTGACGCCGATCAGACCGATTCTGTCTAGGTCATGGATAATAAAGGAAATATCCTTAAAAACAGTCTTGTCACCGACGGATTTAGTTAGTTTTTCAACGATAAAATCACTCATTTTTTCTCCCTCAGGTAAGCATGGATGGCTTGACGGTCATTTTCCAATTCTCCATCGACAATGGCAAACTCAATCTCTGTTAAAATCTCTCCCAAGTCAGGCCCTGGCTGATAGCCATATTCCTTAATCAAAATACCGCCATTGATCTGAATTTCTTTCTTATCATGAATGGTCAAGCTCTGGTAGGTTTCTGTGACGGCTTGTGGGTTAACTTCTTTTCCTTGAGCCTGACGAAGATTTTCAGCCTGTAAAAGTAACTCCAAGTCAAAGCGGTAACAATCGCGCTTGCTCAATTCTCCCTTTTCACGCAGAGACAAAATAATCAGCAAATCCTGTACCTGCTTAGCAAACTGGCGTGAGGTCTTCCAAGCCTTCAAAAATGGCTGCGCATTTTCAATATCCAAAGCCCACAGTAGAGCCGCCCAAGCTTGCTCTGAAGATTCAAAGGTGAAATCAGTCTCCAGATCAAACAGTCTATTGAGCTTGTCCTGGCTAGCTGCCATATCAGGGAGATAATCATAAGCTTGACTCTCAATCATGGAAGCCAAACCCCTTCTCCAAAATGGAGCCAGCAAGAGTTTATCAAACTCAACGAAGGTACGCTCCACAGAAATTTTCTTCAAAAGTGGCGTCAAGGTCTTCATTGCTTTAAAGGTTTCTGGCTCAAGTTCAAAGCCAAGACTAGCCTGAAAACGAAAACCACGCATAATCCGCAAAGCATCTTCGTTGAAACGCTCACTAGCCACTCCAACTGCTCGTAAGACTTGCTTTTCCAAATCTTCTAAACCATGAAACAAGTCAATGATTTCTCCTGTCTCGTCCAAGGCAAAGGCGTTGACTGTGAAATCACGGCGCTTGAGGTCTTCTTCTAGCGAGCGAACAAAGGAAACTGCACTGGGTCTGCGATAGTCCACATAGACATCCTCTGTCCGAAAGGTGGTTACCTCATACTCCTCATCCCCATCTAAGACCAAGACGGTTCCATGCTCGATTCCGATATCGGCTGTTCGCGGAAAAATCTGCTTGGTCTCTTCTGGATAAGAAGACGTCGCAATATCCACATCATGGATAGGGCGATTGAGGAGGGCATCTCGAACAGAACCTCCAACAAAATAGGCCTCAAAACCTGATTCTTTAATTTTTTCTAATACTGGTAAAGCCTTCTGAAATTCAGAAGGCATTTGCGTTAATCTCATAATAAGTGTTCTAATCCATAGACAAGCTCATGACGCTTGACAACTTCTTTAATTCCCAAATTCACCCCTGTCATGAAGGAGCTACGATCATAGGAGTCATGACGGAGGGTCAATCCTTCTCCTTGATTGCCAAAGATGACTTCCTGATGTGCTACCAAGCCTGGCAAACGAACTGAGTGAATACGTATGCCATCAAAGTCAGCACCACGGGCACCTGCAATCAATTCTTCCTCATCAGGCGCACCTTGCTGAATAGACTCTCGAACTTCTGCCATCAACTCAGCTGTTTTAATAGCTGTTCCACTCGGAGCATCCTTTTTCTTGTCATGATGGAGCTCGATAATCTCCACATTTGGGAAATATTTGGCAGCCTGCCTTGCAAATTGCATGAGTAAAACAGCACCCAAGGCAAAATTTGGAGCGATCAAACCACCCAAATTTTGTTCACGAGAAAATGCTTTTAGCTCTGCAATTTCTTCACTCGTGAAACCAGTTGTTCCAACTACTGGAGCAAAGCCATTTTCAAGAGCAAAGCGTGTATTTTCATAGGCAACAGCTGGTGTAGTAAAGTCTACCCAGACATCCGCTTCAAAGCCTGCTAAATCAGTCTTATCCTTGAAAACAGGAATTCCCTGCCATTCTGATTCAGACTCAAAGGGATCCAAAACTGCTACTAAGTCCAAGTCTGGATCAGTCAAGACCATCTGACAAGCAGCCTGGCCCATCTTTCCCTTAAAACCAGCAATAATTACTCGAATACTCATCTCTACTCCTGACTAAGATACAAAGGACGATAGCTGCCCTTGAAAAATAGGGAATGACGCTGACTTTCCATGAAAGGCAAGACAGGCATCTTTTTTCAAGAGGCAGGTAGTCCGTGTTCAATTTCTAAGATACAAAGCCTGCAAGAACACAAAGTGAAAATAGAAGTTATGATCAAGGAGTAAATACTCCTTGGAAGACCTATCTTTTTCACACAGGATTCCAGGCGTGTTCAATTATCAAGATACAAAGGACCTTAGCTGCCCATGAAAAATAGGGAATGGCGCTGACTTTCCATGAAAGGCAAGACAGGCATCTTTTTTCAAGAGGCAGGTAGTCCGGTTCAATTGCTATTTCTTAACTAGCCTAGAAACACCAACTAAATCACTGGAATATAACCTAGAGCAATACTTCCTGCTCCTAGGTGGGTCCCAATGACACTACCAAATGTAGCAAGTGAAATATCTGTACCTACTCCAGATTCAAGCAAGTGCTGACGCAATTCTTCAGCCTTTTCAGGAGCATTTCCGTGAATGACAATGACCCTGTATTGACCTGAAGCCGTTGTTTCCTTAATGATTTCAATCAAGCGCTTGGTTGCTTTCTTTTCAGTACGAACTTTTTCGTAAACTTCAATCACACCTTGATCGTTAAAATAAAGGATTGGCTTAATGCTTAGCAGATTGCCCAAAATCGCAGCCCCATTTGAAAGACGTCCACCTTTCACCAAGTGGTCCAAATCATCTACCATGATAAAAGCTGACGTACGGCTGATTTGAATAGCTAGCTTATCCTGAATAATGGCAAAATCATCGCCCTGGTCGCGCCAGTTAAAGACACTTTCAACCATGATACCCAGAGGAGCACTTGTAATCAAAGTGTCCGGGAAAGCAATGGTCAAGCCTTCATAGTCATCCACCATATACTGGATATTTTGGTAAAAGCCTGAAATTCCAGAAGATAGGAAAAGCCCCAAGGCATGGGTATAGCCTTGTTCTTTGAGCGAAGTTAAGATTTCATCTAACTTGGCAATGCTTGGTTGACTGGTCTTAGGCAATTCAGAAGCCTGAGCCATTTTTTGGTAAAATTCTTCAGCAGTCAGATTGATGCCTTCGACATACTCCTGACCATCAATATTGACAGGAATATCCAAGACAAACAAATCTTCTCTTTGCAAGGTCTCTGCACTGAGAAAGGCAGAAGAATCTGTGATAACAGCTAGTTTCATATTAGAACTCCAAATTGATTCCTGGTAAGTCTAATGCAATTTCAGTTACTTCGTAAGTCAAACGGTTGAGCATATTCAAACATGGACGAGCCAAAGTTTCCACTTCTTCTTGGCTCAATTCACTTGGTTCATTAACAATACGGCCATCGATGTGGTTTACCTGTGAAATGGTTCCACTGATGACAAACTTATCAAATACAATCATAAATGTCAAGATGACAATCAAGGAAGTCACTTGATTTTCTTGATCATGTTGGAGCAATTGGAAGTTCACATCCACCTTAGTTTCAGGAGCTCCATTTTCATTTTCCCATTCAAAATTACGCGCATCAAAATGATACTGACTAACAAATTCTTGTTCACGTTTAAGATTCATGTCTTTCTCCCTTGGCTACAATATTATAAGCTATTGTACCATAATTTTTTATTTTCATCTAGTTTTCTAGGATTTAGTCAATCCCGATTTCAGCTCGAACTACATCTGCGATGGTATCAACATAGTAGTCCACTTCTTCTGTTGTAGGCGCTTCTGCCATAACACGCAAAAGGGGCTCTGTTCCACTTGGGCGAACAAGGATACGGCCATTCCCTGCCATTTCTTCTTCCATCTTCTCGATGATAGCCTTGATAGCCGGCACTTCCATAGCCTTTTCCTTCATGGCATTTTCCACTCGGATATTGACTAATTTTTGTGGATAAATCGTTACTTCTGCCGCTAACTCTGACAAGCTCTTACCAGTTTCCTTCATGATTTTTGTCAATTGGACAGCGGATAATTGACCATCACCTGTTGTATTGTAGTCCATCAAGATGACGTGACCAGACTGTTCACCACCAAGGTTGTAGCCTGATTTTCTCATTTCTTCAACAACATAGCGGTCGCCAACTGCAGTTACTGCCTTGTTAATACCTTCACGGTCCAAGGCCTTGTGGAAACCAAGGTTAGACATAACGGTTGTCACAATTGTATTTTGGGCCAATTGTCCTTTTTCAGAAAGGTATTTCCCAATGATGTACATGATTTTGTCACCATCAACAATCTCACCATTTTCATCAACAGCAATCAAACGGTCACTGTCTCCGTCAAAGGCCAAACCGATAGCTGATCCGCTTTCTTTGACCACTTCTTGAAGGGCTTCTGGGTGGGTTGAACCAACATTAAGGTTGATGTTAAGACCATCTGGTGTTTCCCCAATAACAGTTAATTGAGCACCAAGATCTGCAAAGATTTGACGGGCACTTGTAGAAGCTGCACCATTGGCTGTATCCAAGGTAACCTTCATTCCTTCAAGAGGAGTTCCAGTTGAAACAAGGTAGCCTTCATACTTACGCAATCCTTCTGGGTAATCTACTAAGGTTCCCAAGCCTTCTGCACTTGGACGAGGAAGAGTGTCTTCCGCAGCATCTAGCAAGGCTTCAATTTCTGCTTCTTTTTCATCATCTAGTTTGAAGCCATCCCCACCAAAGAACTTAATCCCATTATCAAGGGCTGGGTTGTGGCTAGCAGAAATCATGACACCTGCACTTGCTCCTTCAGTTTTAACCAAGTAAGCTACTGCTGGTGTTGCCAAAACGCCTAGTTTGTATACGTGAATCCCTACAGAGAGGAGACCTGCTACCAAGGCCGATTCCAGCATTTCTCCTGAAATACGTGTGTCACGTCCTACAAAGACTTTCGGTGCTTCCGTTTCATGTTGGCTGAGAACATAGCCTCCAAAACGTCCTAGTTTAAAGGCCAATTCTGGCGTTAATTCTACGTTAGCTTCTCCACGGACTCCATCAGTCCCAAAATATTTACCCATTTTTATAAAATCCTTTTCCTATTTTTAATTCGTTTTTGAACTAGTTGCTTTCGTTGACGAAGATGTCTCCGACGAACTGCTTGTGCTTGAACTTGGTGCTACTGGTTTTGTAGTGACCTTCATTGTTGTATCAAACGGAGTGATAACTACTGGTAAGACAACCCCATTGCGGTCGATTGCCTGCAAAGGTACTGAACCACTGTAATTACCTGTTATGCGTTCGCTGGTTGGTAAAAGCGCAATAATTTTGTCAATCTTAGCTAATGTTTCCTGGTCAGTTGTAACTGAAACTCGTTCGTTTGATACGGTTACACTATCAAGTTGTAGCTTGGGATCAATCTGGCTTTGGTCAACTTGTGGCACAACAATCATCCCATCTCGCTTAACCTTCTTCCCAACTTTCACTGTAATCTTTTGAGGCGTTGCCACAGCGGTCAATCCACTAGGAAGATTTTCAATATTCAAGGGAACTTCAATCGTTCCAACACTAGCATCTGTCAAATCCGCTGTCACCTTAAACTTACGAGTACTTTCCTGCATTTCACTGGCCAAGGTCACACGATTGGCACCTGTCAGCACAACTGAAACTTCTGATGCAAATCCGCTAATGAAATACTGGTCATCATCATAGTGAATATCGATAGGAACGTTCGTTATCGTATTGGTGTAGGTTTCTGATTTGACCTGCCTTGCGGTATTGCTATTTTGAAAGTTGGTTGACGTTGCATAGATAAATAAGACACAAGCAAAAAAGAGAGATGAAATGATATATAGACTATTTTTTCTCATATTTCCAACCTCCTAGCAAACGGTCCTTGAAACTGACTTTTTCCTCAACAGCTGGCAAAAGAATTGCTCGTAGCTCTGCTTCAAATTCTTCAATCGTCAAGTCGTGCTTGAAAACACCGTTATAGGTAATAGAAATGCCACCTGTTTCCTCTGAGACGATGAAGGTCAAGGCATCGGATACTTCTGACAAACCGATAGCCGCCCGGTGTCTGGTCCCAAATTCCTTGGAAATCCCTGTGCTTTCTGTCAAGGGCAGATAGGCAGAGGTTACTGCTATTCGATTTTCTCTGATAATCACAGCACCATCGTGTAGGGGAGTGTTGGGGATAAAGATATTAATAAGGAGTTCAGCTGAAATATTGGCATCCAAAGGAATCCCTGTCGCAATGTATTCTTGCAAGGTTCGAACTCGTTGGATGGCAACCAGAGCACCAATCTTACGAGGACTCATATATTCAACCGACTTGACAAAGGCACGAATCATTTGCTCCTCTGCACTAATTTGAGCAGTAGAAAAGAAATCTGTCGCCCTTCCCAAGCGTTCCAAACCAGTCCGAATCTCTGGAGAGAAGATAACAACCGCAGCAATAACCCCATAGGTGATAATTTGATTAATCAACCAAGAAATCGTTGTTAAACCAAGGATATTGGCCACAACCTGGGCTAATACAAAGATCATGACCCCACGCACCAAAATCATAATCTTGGTGCCAGCTATCGCTTTTGTAAAACGATATAAAATATAGGCCACTATCAAAATATCAAACAGATTGATGGCAATACTCCAAGGACTAGAAAACAAGCTAGTCCAATATTGCAGGTTGGATAATTGTTGAAAGTTCATCTGCTGTCTCCTCTCTGTCCAAACACGTTCCTCTCTATTATACCATTTTTCTGGCATTTTTTTCCCTATCCTACTTCATTTTAAATTAAGGAAAAATATGATAAAATAAACTGACTAGAAAAAACAAAGGAGAAACCATGTCTCAACTCTATGATATTACCATTGTAGGTGGTGGTCCTGTCGGTCTTTTTGCAGCCTTTTATGCCCACCTACGCCAAGCCAAGGTCCAAATCATCGACTCTCTTCCCCAACTAGGTGGACAACCTGCTATTCTCTACCCTGAAAAGGAAATTTTAGACGTCCCAGGTTTCCCAAACCTGACTGGAGAAGAATTGACTAACCGTCTAATCGAGCAATTAAATGGCTTTGATACCCCTATTCATCTCAACGAAACGGTTCTTGAGATTGAAAAACAAGAAGAAGGCTTTGTCATCACAACTTCTAAAGGAAGTCACCTGTCTAAAACTGTTATCATTGCTATGGGTGGCGGTGCCTTTAAACCACGTCCTCTAGAACTAGAAGGCGTTGAGGACTATGAAAATATCCACTACCACGTTTCCAACATCCAGCAATACGCTGGTAAGAAAGTGACGATTCTTGGTGGAGGAGACTCGGCTGTGGATTGGGCTTTGGCTTTTGAAAAAATTGCGCCAACTACACTTGTCCACCGCAGAGATAATTTCCGTGCCTTGGAACACAGTGTCCAAGCCTTACAGGAATCATCTGTGACCATCAAGACACCATTCGTCCCTAGCCAACTCCTTGGAGATGGAAAAACGCTCGATAAACTTGAAATCACAAAAGTCAAATCTGATGAAACAGAAACTATTGACCTAGACCACCTCTTTGTCAACTATGGTTTCAAATCTTCTGTTGGTAACCTTAAAAACTGGGGTCTGGACCTCAACCGTCATAAGATTATCGTCAACAGCAAGCAAGAATCTAGCCAAGCAGGTATCTATGCTATCGGTGACTGTTGCTACTATGACGGAAAAATTGACTTGATTGCGACAGGGCTTGGAGAAGCACCAACCGCTGTTAACAATGCCATCAACTACATTGACCCAGAGCAAAAAGTACAACCAAAACACTCTACTAGTTTATAAAAAAGAACCACGAGTCACATAGGATTCGTGGTTTTATAGTTCATCAGCTATCTTATTAGCTCATATTTCCCCCTTCTTTAACAAAAATAAAAATGCCTATCAAACTAATAAAACATGTGATATAATAGGGACGGCACTAACAATACGCCTTGGAAAAGGAGGTATTACAGATGCTAGAACTTCTCAAAATAGTACTTATCGCAGTCATCGAGAGTATCATCTCATGGCTGGTGACTCGTTGGTTAGACGATCACTTCGACAAGTAACCTTTCTGGTTAGTACTATCTAACCCAGAAAAAAATCCCCTCGGTGTTGCAGTACCGAGGGGATTTCTGTTAGCACTAAAATGCTAGAACTTCTCAATTCCCCTTTATTATCTCACATACTCTATTTAATTGTCAAGAAAGAGGTGTTTTATATCTTTATAACTCATCGGCTATCTTGTTAATTTTTCTGAGTCTGTGGTTAACACCACTTTTGGTCAGAGGGTTGCTGAGGCTATCTGCCAACTGTTGGATAGAGTAGTCTGGATGCTGAATCCGCAGCTGCGCCACTTCCTGCAAATCCACTGGTAAATTCTCTAATCCCATGATATCTTTGATTTTACTAATATTGTTGATGGTCTTCATGCTGGCAGAGACTGTCCGAGCGATATTAGCTGTCTCAGCATTATTGGCCCGATTGAGGTCGTTACGAGTTTCTCGCAAAATCTTAACTCGCTCAAAATCATCACGCGCCTGCATGGCTCCAATTACTATCAAAAAGTCCATGATATCTTCGGCACGCTGGAGGTAGGTCACTGCCCCCTTCTTACGCTCAAGCACCTTGGCATCCAGTAAAAATTGCTGGAGAAGTGAGGCAATCCCTTGCGCGTGGTCCAGATAAACAGAACTGATTTCCAACTGATACTTGCCTGACTCAGGGTCACGAATGCTTCCATTTGCCAAGAAAGCACCACAGAGATAGGCACGACCTGCTTCCTCGTCCGATAAAATTGCCTCGTCAATACCTGTTTCCAGACCAAAAAAGGAGTCTGCCAAGTGCAAATCACTCAGCAGGTCCTGCACCTTTTCATCTGTAAAAACAGTATAGACCCGATTCTTGCGAAGATTGCTCCGTTGGTGGTGGCGAATTTCCGATTTGATTTGATAGAAATGGAGAAAGGACTCATAGAGGTGACGAGCCAGTTTGGCATTTTCTGTCACAACTGACAAGGTCAAACCCGAAGTCGAGAGACCGATACTACCAGACATCTTGATAATGGCAGATAATTCATGCCGGCTTAGGTGGTGCTGACCTAGAATTTCTTCTTTTACTGCTACTGTGAAACTCATTTTCTCACCTGTATAATCCGCATCAATTCATCCACAATCAAATCTCCATCGTGGAAGGCACCCCCATTTTCCAGACGAAGGAAGTTGGATGAAATCACACGCGGAACTTGCTTACAAAGACCAGCAAAATCATGTTCCACCTGCACCAAATATTCATCAAAACGGTTGGAATTCATGTATTCCTGAGGCACTTTTTCGATATTCACCAAAACAGTATCGATAAAAGAGCGACCAAGGTGACGATGCAGGACCTCCACGTGGTCACTATCTGTAAAGTGTTCTGTCTCCCCACGTTGGGTCATGATATTGCAGACATAGGCGATTTCTGCCTTGGTTTCCAAAAGCGCCTGCCCAATTTCCTTAATCACGATATTAGGTAAAATCGAGGTAAAGAGGGAACCAGGTCCGAGGACAATCATGTCACTTTCAAGAATGGTCTGCACTACTCGACGGCTAGCCAGAGGCGTATCATCGTTGAGGGTATTGGTCACATAGACATGGTCAATCATGCCTGGATGGTCTGCAATATGGCTCTCTCCAGCCACTTCTGTCCCATCCTGAAAGACTGCATGAAGGGTCAAGGGATGGTCACTGGAAGGATAAATCTTCCCAGTTGTGTGGAAAAATTTGCTTAGCAACTGCATGGCATTATAGGTCGAACCCTGCATTTCTGACAGGCCAGCGATAATGAGATTTCCCAATGGATGGCCAGCAAAGGCTCCCGCATCCTCAGAAAAGCGATACTGAAAGACTTTCTCATAGAACTTAGGCATATCCGACATGGCCACAAGGACATTACGAAGATCACCTGGCGGTGTCAATTGCTGCATATTTTTTCGGAGTTCACCTGATGAACCACCATCATCCGCCACCGTTACGATAGCAGCGATTTCCACATCTTTTTCCCGCAGACTTTTTAGAATGACAGGAATCCCAGTTCCTCCACCAATCACCGTTATCTTTGGTTTTCTCATGAACGGTTTACCGTTTCCTTTCTTCGGTCTTTGTCACGATGCCCTTCATTAACAGGCCAATTCTTGGATAAGTCCTGCGCCAAGCGTTTAGCAAAGGCCACACTACGGTGTTGCCCACCCGTACAACCCATGGCAATGGTCAAAACGGACTTCCCTTCCTTTTGGTAACTTGGCAAAATCGGCTCAATCAAGGCCAACAAATGTTGATAAAAATCTTCTGACTCAGGATGATTCATGACATAGTCATAAACTGGTTCATCCACACCCGTTTGGTTTCTCAGTTCTGGTAGGTAGTAGGGATTTGGCAAGAATCGGACATCAAAGACTAAATCTGCATCAATCGGGATTCCATATTTAAAGCCAAAAGACATGACTTCGATACGGAAAGACTGGGCTTGTTCCTGATCAGAAAACTGCTCTGCAATGGTTTTACGCAGTTCACGAGGAGTAAGTTCAGTTGTATCCACCACATTTTGGCTCATATTTTTCAAAGGCGCCAAGAGTTCACGTTCCAGCTTGATGCCATCCAAAATCCGTCCATCTGCAGCTAGTGGGTGACTCCGTCTGGTTTCCTTGTAACGAGCGACCAATTCCTTATCAGCTGCATCCAAAAAGAGAATTTTAAAGTCCAGTTCTTCCTTGTTTTCCAACTCATCCAAAACAGCTTGAATCTCTGAGAAGAAAGAACGGCTACGCATATCTACTACCAAGGCCAACTTATGGTCGTCTTCCTTTGTTTCCACCAACTGCAAAAACTTAGGCAAGAGAGCTGGCGGCATATTATCAATAGTAAAATAACCCAAATCTTCGAAGGACTGAATGGCAACTGTTTTCCCTGCACCACTCATTCCTGTCACAATCACCAAGTGAAGTTGTTTCTTTGTCATCTTTTTCTCCTTATATCAAAAGAAGTTTGGCAGAACCAAACTTCAACTAGCTTATCCAATCTCTGCGATGACTTCGATTTCGACTTTTACATCACGAGGAAGACGAGCTACCTCTACTGCTGAACGAGCTGGAAATTCCTCTTTAAAGGCCGTTTGGTAAACCTCGTTAAAAGGAACAAAGTCGTTCATATCGCTCAAGAAGCAAGTTGTTTTGACAACATGGTCAAAGTCTGTTCCTGCTTCTGCCAAAATAGCACCGATGTTTTTTAAGACTTGTTCTGTCTGTTCTTGGATCGTTTCTCCAACGATTTCCCCAGTTTCAGGAGAGAGAGGAACTTGACCACTAGCAAACAAAAGGTTGCCAACGATTTTTCCTTGAACATATGGTCCGATAGCCTTTGGAGCTTTGTCTGTATGAATTGTTTTTGCCATTTTCTTTTCCTCACAATTTTTCTAAGATTGCATCCCAAGCCTCATCCATCCCTGCCTTGCTGACAGATGAAAAGAGGATGAAATCGTCACTTGGGTCAAAGTTTAATTTCTTTTTGATTGCTGATTCGTGCTTGTTCCATTTACCACGTGGAATCTTGTCTGCCTTGGTCGCCACAATGATGACTGGAATCTCATAATACTTGAGAAATTCGTACATCTGCACATCATCTGCTGACGGGTCATGACGAAAATCAACTAGACTGACCACTGCACGGAGATTTTCCCGAGTCGTTAGATACTCCTCAATCATGCGCCCCCACTTTTCACGTTCCTTTTTGGAAACGCGGGCATAACCATAACCAGGAACATCCACAAAGCGCATCTTGTCGTCGATATTAAAGAAGTTGAGCAGCTGAGTTTTACCAGGTCTCCCTGATGTTCGGGCTAGATTCTTACGGTTCAGCATGGTATTGATAAAGCTAGATTTACCAACATTTGAACGCCCTGCTAGAGCAATCTCTGGCAGTTCATCCTGCGGATAGTGGGACTTATTAGCCGCACTGAGCAAGATTTCAGCATTATGTGTATTAAGTTCCATAGTCACCTCTAGGCTGTTTCCAAGATTGGTTTATCCGTTCCATCGACAGCTTCTTTTGTGATGCGAACCAATTTCACATTTTCCTGACTCGGTACTTCAAACATGACGTCTAGCATGGTTTCTTCAATAATTGAGCGAAGACCACGCGCACCTGTCTTCCGTTCGATGGCCTTATTGGCGATTTCTTGAAGGGCTTCGTCGTCAAATTCCAACTCGACATCATCATAAGAAAGCAAGGTTTGATATTGTTTAACCAAGGCATTTCTTGGCTCTTTCAAGATGCGAACCAGGTCATCAACAGTCAATTGCTCAAGAGCAGCAAAGACAGGCAAACGTCCAATCAACTCAGGGATAATACCAAATTTTTGAATATCTTCTGCGATGATTTCTTGCATGTAAGAGCTGTTTTCATCAATCGCTTTATTGTTTTGACCAAATCCGATGACTTTTTCACCCAGACGTTGTTTGACGATTTCTTCAATACCATCAAAGGCACCACCCACGATGAAGAGGATGTTTTTGGTATCTACTTGAATCATCTCTTGTTGCGGATGTTTTCGTCCACCTTGAGGCGGCACGCTAGCAACAGTTCCCTCGATAATCTTGAGAAGGGCTTGTTGCACCCCTTCACCAGAAACATCACGTGTGATAGACACGTTCTCGCTCTTCTTGGCAATCTTGTCAATTTCATCCACATAGATAATGCCACGCTCTGCACGTTCAATGTTAAAGTCAGCAGCCTGCAAGAGTTTGAGGAGGATATTTTCCACGTCCTCACCCACATAACCAGCCTCAGTAAGAGCTGTCGCATCCGCAATCGCAAAAGGCACATTCAAGCTCTTAGCCAAGGTCTGGGCAAGAAATGTTTTCCCTGAACCAGTTGGGCCAATCATTAAGATGTTTGATTTCTGCAAATCCACATCTTCTGACTCTTCACGCGTATCGTGGAAATTGATGCGTTTGTAGTGGTTGTATACTGCTACTGCTAAAGCACGTTTGGCACGATCTTGACCGATTACATAGTGGTTCAAGATATGGAGGAGTTCGATTGGCTTTGGAACTTCAGACAAGTCTGCCAAGACTTCCTCAGCCAACTCTTCCCGAATGATTTCCTGGGCTAACTCCACACATTCATTACAGATAAAAGCGTTGTTACCTGCGATTATTTTTTGTACTTCTTCTTGGCTTTTGCCACAAAATGAGCAATAAACCATCATATCATTATTCCTAGTTGTAGGCATGATTTCCTTCCGTTCTATTCTATACTGTCATTCTATCTAAAATAAGGTCATGTAAAAAGCATGGATACTATTGACCAAATTGGTAAAGGCATTTAACCAGAGCAGGACAGAAAGCCCATAACGCTTTTTACGAAAAGCCTGTGCTCCTGCAAGTAAGCAGACCAAACACAGCATGGCTGTGAAAAAACCAAATATACTACGTTCCATTAGACTTCCTTTCTCTTGCGGTATTGGATGGTAAAATCATAAGGGTTTTTCTCATCTTTGGTATAGGATTTGCTTGAAACTGTCTCAAAAAGGGACAAGTCAAACTCTTCAGGGAAATAGGTATCTCCCTCCACCCGAGCATGAATTTGAGTCACAATCACTTCGTCAAGGTAGGGTTCAAAAGCCTGAAAAATTTGCTTTCCACCGATAATATAGAGATTCTTATCTTGATCCTGATACCAGTCTAGAACAGACTGGATATCGTGAAAAGTAGCAACCCCATCTATCTTTTCTTCTGAATTACGTGTCAAAATCAAGGTCTCCCGTTTTGGAAGCAGTCGACGTCCCATCCCATCAAAGGTCACGCGCCCCATCAAGATAGTATGATTCAGAGTTGTTTCTTTGAAGTGTTGCAGTTCTGCTGGTAAATACCAAGGCAGACGATTGTCCTTACCAATCACACCCTCTTCATCCTGGGCCCAAATAGCTATAATTTTCTTAGTCATGCTTCCATCCTTTTCACTGATAGTACTATTTTATCAAAAAACTCAAAAAAAGACTGGTTTGGAATAGCTTACAAGATAGAAAAAATCTGTAAGAGGCATCCTACAGATTTTTATATGATTATTCTATTTCTTACAAACCAGGTGCTTGTCCAAGTTCTGCGGCAAGCATCCAGATTGTTTTATCAGTTTCAGTTTTAGCATCTGCAAAGATACCGTTTGTCACATCGTCACCTTCTTCATCAGTGACATCCAAACCTTTTTGGAAAAGTTCTGACAAGTAACGGTAGATAGCAAGGACACGTTCCAAGCTTTCTTCAACATTACGGTATTCACCAGCTTCTTCTTCGATTTCACTGTTTTGAAGGAATTCTGTCAATGTAGAGAATGGGCTACCACCAAGTGTAATCAAGCGTTCGCTGATTTCATCCAATTGACCATCAAGAGCTTCCATATACTCATCCATTTTTGGATGCCATACAAGGAAACCACGACCACGCATGTACCAGTGCACTTGGTGCAAAGCAACGTGAGCTACATACAAATCAGCAACAGCTTGGTTCAATACTTCCTTTGTTTTTGCCAATGCTACTGGCGCTGCTTTTGTCAATGATGTTACGTCTTTTACTGCTTCTTTTTTCAATTCTACCATTTTATTTTACCTCATTCATTATTATTTGTAACCACTTCTTAATGATTACTACCTTAGTATACTACTAAGGAAAACCAATAGCAAGCCAAATGACTCACATGAGAAAAGTTGCAATAGACTGATAATTTAAGAATTTTTTAGAATGAAATCCAGTCACTTTCAAACTCTCTTAACAGAGATAAAATAAAGAAAAGAGTATACAATTTGCACACTCTTTTCTCAGTTTTACATCTTAATACCAGACGCTAACATCAACATGACCCCGAATCCCTTTAAGAGAGTCAGATGAGGTATATTGCCATCCTTTTTCTCCTGAATAATGAGGATTATTCCAATCAAGCGCATCCGTATAAGCTGCAACCCAGTTGACATGTTGTAAAATATTTGGATGATTCAAACGAGTTTGCAAAAGCTGACGATAGCTATAAACTTTCACGTTTTGGTAACCAGCATGCTTCATGGTTTCCATATACTTATTGATGATTTTAACCCAAGTGTCTGTATCTGCTGGAGCTTTCTTGGTCTTATTTACATATTCCCAGTTTTCAACATCATAGTAGATTGGATAAGATAAGTTCATCTTGTATTTCTTCAAAAGTTCAATGGTCTGCTTGGCATCATTCTCAGCATCTGTTTCATTTTCTGCATAGGTATAAAGATAAACACCATAAGGAATGCCTAGTCGATTAAATTCTTGAATATTATGTGCCAATTCCTTATCTTCTACACCGCTATATCCCAAGCGAACAATAACGCCATCAACCCCATTTTCCTGGATAACCTTTTTCCAATCACTAATGCGGCCATTATGCTCACTGACATCAATAACCTTCTTAGCACGATCAGTTCCGACCTGTTCTTCACGATGGTTAAAGAAATAACGGTGTCCGTTTCGATAAACCCAACCAACATTCAAGGCTTTCTTTTCTTTCAGTTCCCCTGAATCGGCAAAAGTATAACGAGTATCGTCCATGATTAACTCACCTGTTGCCATGACACCACTTTCAGTAAGATAGTAGTTTCCATGCCACTCATCTTGAGCCATGTATCCCCACTTCTTGAAATAATACCACTTTCCATCAATCTTTTGCCACTGTTCATTAGCATAAGAACCGTCTGCCTTAAGATAGAACCAACTCTTATAATGATTATCGTAAAGCCATTCGTTTTGCATCATAGCACCTTGACCATTCAAGAAATAATCTCCTTGCCACTGACTTTTAGCCATATAGCCCCACTTCTTGAAATAGTACCATTTGCCATTGATTTTCTGCCATTCTTGTTCTGCATAAGAACCATCTGCTTTGAGGTAGAACCAGCTCTTATAATGGTTATCGTAAACCCATTCATTTTTAGCCATGTAACCACCCGCTTTGAGGTAGTAGTTTCCATGCCATTCTTTTTGGGCATAACGACCATCTGATTTTATATAGAACCAAGCCTTGTAGCTAGTATCGAAGATCCACTCACTCCTAGCTTTTGAACCATCTGCTTTTACATAGAAGTCACCTTCCCAATGTGCTGATGTTGAAGTTGGTTTACTTTCTTCTTTCTGACTACTAGCTCGCGTCTCTTTTACTTCTTCCTTTTTCTCTGGACGCTGACTAGAAGAAGTCTCAACCTTTTTCTCTTCTTCTTTTTGACTTGTAGTCGTTTCTGATTTCTTTTCTTCTACCTTACTAGAAGAAGCTTGAACACTGCTTTCTTCCGAAGATGCTTTCGCTTCAGCTTCATTTGCAGCTACATGACTAACTGCCAATCCTAGTAAAAAGATACTTGCTAATCCAATTTTTCCAATCTTTGTTTTCAATCTTTCCTCTCCTATAAAAAATGGAACAGACATCTGAATGCTGTTCCACCTAGCTTTTGCTACTGATTATTTTACAAAGTCAAGCAAAGCTAAGAAGCTTTCTGCTTCAAGTGACGCACCACCAACAAGGGCACCGTCAACGTCTGGGCAAGCCATGTATGAAGCAACGTTTTCAGGTTTAACAGAACCACCGTATTGAACACGAACTTTGTCTGCAACTTCTTGACCAAAGTCAGCAGCTACAACGTCACGAACAACTTTACACATTTTTTGTGCATCGTCTTGTGAAGCTGATTTACCAGTACCGATAGCCCAGATTGGCTCATAAGCGATAACTGAGGCAGCAACTTGTTCAGCAGTCAATCCAGCCAATGCAGCAGATACTTGAGCACCTACGAATTCAGCAGCTTTACCAGCTTCGTAAGTTTCAAGTGACTCACCACAACAGATGATTGGAAGCATACCGTTCGCAAAGATTGCTTTTGCTTTTTTGTTGATATCTTCGTCAGTTTCATGGAAGTAGTCACGGCGTTCTGAGTGACCGATAACAACGTAGTCAGTACCGATTTCTTTCAAAACTTGTGGGCTAGTTTCACCAGTGAAAGCACCTGCATTTTCAAAGTAGCAGTTTTGAGCAGCAACTTTAAGGTTTGAACCTTTAGCAGCAGCAAGAACAGCTGTCAAATCAAGAGCTGGAGCAGCGATACCTGCTTCAACAAGGTCTGATGAAGGAAGTTTTGATGCAACTGCTTCAACAAATGCTTTAGCTTCTTCTGGATTTTTGTTCATTTTCCAGTTACCAGCGATAAATGGTTTACGTGACATTTCACATACCTCTTTTTTCAATTTATTTTCTATTTATTTTATCACAATTAAACACAGCTTGCAAATCTTACTCGGATTTCAATCCTGCTTCCAACGATTAATCCTTCCAGAGATCCATGGCATTTCTGAAATCTGCAGATACCTGTGTCAACTGAGGATTGCTTGCTTCTCTTTCTGCCCGCTTAGCCTCAATTTGAGCCACACTTTTGATACCTTCATGGCGCCAGTTTCTCAAAATCGCCTGAATGTACTTCCAGTTTGCTTTTCCATTTAAAACAGCTTCACGAAGAGCTTCCTTAATCAAGTCAGCACTGGTTCCATCTTCCTTTAGTGTCTTAGTCAAATCTTCAATTTCAAAAGGCGTCAACAAGCGTCCCAACTCCTGCTGGAAGGTTTCCACCAAATCCTTAAGCTGATTCTGAGGTGTCAACTGGTCTGAACTTGAATGAGCGACTCCAAGCAAGTCATCCAAACGTTCCAAGGCTAGACTAGCATCAAAGAGCAATTCGATTTCGCCATTTAATTCGATAGTACGGTACTGAAGCAGTCCCCTTTCCGTCAGATTAGAAATGGACTGGTTGACATCCGAAATTTCCTTGCCAATCCTTTCAGCAATCTGGCTGGGCGACATTTCTTCCAAACCTGTCGTATTTTGCAAATAGAAAAATTGCCAGACCAGAAAATCATCGCTGGAAGGAAAGAGTTCCTTAAAATGCAAGAGCAGGGTACTCGGTAAAACCAAGTTCCCTGATTTAAAAGCGTCTAAATATGTCATAATTCCTCTTATAAATACCCAAATGCGGATGCATCATCTTCTATTTTTCTCCAGTCAAAAGGCGTCTCCTGATAGACCGCATAGTTCACCCAGTTACTGAAAAAGAGGGCTGCCGATGAAGACCAACAAAGACAAGGCGTCTGATTAACATCATCATCCTTAAAATAATTTTCTGGAATATGAGGAGCTAAACCTGCATCACAATCTCTGAAATACTCTTTTGCCAAGGTATCACGGTCATATTCCAAATGCCCAAAACTATAAATTTCTCGCAAATCACGACTGGCCAAAATCGAAACCCCAACCTGAGGACCTTCTGACAAAATCTCGAGATTTGTCTTATTCAGAATCTCTTCCTTAGAAATCTCCGTGTGCCGAGAATGAGGAGCTACGTAACTATCGTCAAAACCTCTAAAGAGAAGGTGCCCTTCCTTTAAGGTGTCCTGAGGATAGATACCCGATAACTTACTATCCATCTTATATTTTTCTACCCCATAGCGTAGGTAGAGCCCAGCCTGAGCCCCCCAACAAATATGAAGGGTCGAATAGACATGGGTCTTAGACCACTCAAGCACCTGGCTAAATTCTTCCCAATAATCCACTTCCTCAAATGGTAAATGCTCAACTGGAGCACCCGTGATAATCATGCCATCAAAATACTCATCTTTGACTTCAGGAAAAGTTTTATAAAAGGTCTCCATGTGCTCTGAACGAGTTGTTTTAGAACGGTGGCTCTCCATATAGAGAAAATCAATATCCAGTTGTAGGGGTGTATTGGCCAAATGGCGTAACAACTGGGTTTCTGTAACCATTTTCTGTGGCATGAGATTTAAAATTAAAATCTTCAAAGGGCGAATATCTTGGTGGGCCGCACGTTGATCATCCATGACAAAGATATTCTCTGTCCGCAAAATCTCAACAGCTGGTAATTTTTTATCAATTCGAATCGGCATAACCCTCTCCTAACTGTATTCTTTCAGGAATCATTGCATATGTTTGAAACTCTTCGAAAATCTCTTCAAACCGCGTCAACGTTGCCTTGCCGTACTCAAGTACAGCCTGCGACTAGTTTCCTAGTTTGCTCTTTGATTTTCATTGAGTATAAAACTAAATCTCAAACATCTAGTCCTTTTATTATACTGCAAGAAGATATAGTTTTCAATTATACTTTTTTTCTAACTAGCTATAGTCTATTTTTATATCCTAATGTAGAGAAAACAGCCCTAGGGACTGTTTTTGATTAATAATGCATAAGAACTTTGTAATCGTAGTCACCGATTTTTTCACGGCCGTTCAATTCATCCAATTCAACAAGGAAGGCACAACCTGCTACAACACCACCAAGTTTTTCAATCATCTCGATAGTTGCCTTAACAGTTCCACCTGTTGCTAAGAGGTCATCTACGATAAGAACACGTTGACCTGGCTTAATGGCATCCGCGTGCATAGTCAAGGTATCAACACCGTACTCTTTTTCATAGTCAGCAGAAATGACTTCGCGTGGCAATTTACCTGGCTTACGAACAGGCGCAAAACCAATTCCCAACTCAAAGGCAACTGGGCAGCCCACGATAAATCCACGAGCTTCAGGACCTACGATCATATCAATTTTCTTGTCAGTAGCATACTGAACAATTTCACGAACAGCGTAGCTATAAGCATTTCCATCAGCCATCAAAGGACTGATATCACGGAAGGTAATGCCTTCCTTAGGATAATTTTCAATTGTTGCAATATAATCTTTTAAATTCATCTTTTTCTTTCTTTCAAAGTTTTTACTCTCTATTATAGCATATTTTTTAAGAAAGAAGAAAGGAAAAGTTAACTTCAATGATTATCTAACGATTTGACGATTTATGACTAGCCATAGCAATAAAGCCCAATTTCTTTTTATTCTTAGCGAACATTTTATACATAGTTAAAAACTGCTTTCTATTCTCCTTTTTACAAGCATTTACACAAATTTTCAAAGTTCCTAGCCAACCTTCGTCATAAATCATACCTGATAATTTCATTAATGTCATTTCACCAGTCAATACTTTCACATTACGATAACCTGATTCTATCATCACCTCTTCCCAACCATCTTGAGTTAAAGGACCTACATTTACATGAATTGCTTGTGACAATTCCTGTCTGACAGACTCTTTAGCTTCCTTAAGAAGCACATCATGTGTCAAAAGAAGACCTTCAGGTTTTAAAACCCTTAGATACTCCATTACACATTTTTTCTTAGCTTGATCGGCTTGCATAGTCAGCATAGCTTCATTTATAACAATATCAAAACTAGCATCTTCATAAGGAAGTTTCATTGCATTAGCTCTTTCAAAACTGATTAAATGAGCAACACCTGCCGTTTCAGCAGATTTTTTAGCCACTTCTAAAGCTTGAGCATCCATATCAACAGCAGTTATCTTACAACCAAAACGCTGTGCCAACTCAATTGCTGTAGTTCCCCTATTACACGCAACCTCTAGTATTCTCTTTTCTTTTGAAAATCCTCCTTCCGCAATTAACCAATCTGTGGCACGTTTTCCACCTGGACGTAAGCGTTTTTTCCCCAATTTTGCTAAAAACTTATGACCTGCTTCTGACATTTGAACACCTCTGTTTTTTCTTCATTATAACATAAAATGATATTATCTAATAATTCTAATCTAGTTTTTAATGAACTATAATCAAACGCATACAGTCTGCCATGATTATAGCATAAATCTATTAATTAACTCTCTAGTTCGAATTCAATTGCTCACGTAGTTTACACATATAAGTTCACTAGTAGATGGTAACCATGGAGTGCTTACATCTCAGATGAGCGACATGGCTGTTATACTCAAAAAAAGAAAGGACGAAATTTGTCCTTTCTCGAGCTTAGCTGACTTCAACCCACTACACAGTTGACAAAGAGCCAAAAAGCTGATGAATCATTCGATTCATCAGCTTTAAGGATAATCTGTTCATTACAAACAAATCATTTCAATTAGAAAGTTTAGTCTTCTTTCTTCTTGCGAGCTACAAGACCAAATCCGCTCAATACTCCGAGAAGTCCAAGTGCTGCTAGGCTAGCATGGTCTTCTGTACCAGTATTTGGCAATTCACGTTTACCTTCAGCTTCTTTCACTGCTGTTGGTTGTACTGGTTGCACTGGAGTGGCTGGTACTTGAGGTTTAGCTGGCTGTTCAGGCATTGCTGGAGTAGCTGGCTCAACTGGTTGTACTGGTTGACTTGGTTCAACTGGGGTTGGAGTTTGAACTTTTCTGAAGATATGTCTGATACTTCCATTCGGATCCGTCACAGTCTTCACATATTCGTAACCTGGAATTGTTCCTGGCTCTTTAGAACCTGGTTCCGTTGGTTTCAATGGATTTCCTTTTTCATCTGTCCAAATTGTAATATTTTGATTACCTGGATTTGGTTGAGGAACAGGTGATGGAGTTGGTACTTTTTCGTAGATATGTTCGATATCTCCGTTTGGAAGTTTCTTAGTTTCTACGAAGCGGTAGCCTGGGATTGAGTCTTTCTTAGGCGTTTCACCTTCTTCTGTTGGAGTATTTGGAATTTCATTTCCGTCTTTATCCTTGAAGAATGTTTTCACTTTTTCGTAGATATGCTCAGTATCTCCATTTGGAAGTTTCTTAGTTTCTACGAAGCGGTAGCCTGAGATTTCTTTCTTAGGTTGTTCGCCTTTTTCAGTTGGAACTTTTGGAATTTCATTTCCTTCTTTATCTTTGAAGAATGTTACAACTTGTTTATAGATATGTCTTGTGTTTCCGTGTTCGTCTGTTACTGTTTCTACATAACGATACTCAGGAATATCTTTCTTCGGTGTTGTTCCATCTTCGCTTGGATATCCTTTAATTGGATTTCCATTTTCATCTACAAACTCAGTATCTGGACGTACTGTTGGGGTGTATTGAGCAGAGATAGTTTTACCTAATTTATCTTTTCTAACGACAGTTATACCATCTGCAGTACCTGTAAATTCTAGTGCTGGTTTGAATGTTACTTTACCAGTCGCATCGATTGTATATGTTCCTTCTCCTTCTACCACCCTTGTAGTTGTTCCATCATCAAATGTTGGTGGTACATCTAAGTCAACATCTCCTGTAAACTCTGGGGTGTTAGATTGTGGAGTATTCTTAGCACCTTCTGATGTTTTGTCTACAGTATTCGTTACTGGAGTTACTGTTGGTGTGTACTTAGCTGTTACAGGTGTTCCGTTCTTATCTACACGTTGTACAGTTACTCCTTTAGCTTTTCCTAGGAATTCTGCTTCTGGTTTAAATGTTACTTCTCCAGTCTTAGGATCAATTGTGTATGTTCCTTCGCCTTCAACTGTTACAGAATCAACTGGATCACCTGTCTTAGGATCAACTAGTTTAGCTGGAACATCCTTATCAATTTCAACAGTTTCTTCTTTTCCGTTGATTTTCACTGATCCACCATTGAATTCTGGTGTACCTGTTTGTGGTTGACCTTTAGGTCCTACTGATGTCTTATCTTCTCCAGTTGGCGTTACTGGCACTACTTTTGGAGTATACTTAGCTGTTACTGGCGTTCCATTCTTATCTACACGTTGAACTTCTACACCTTCTCCTTTTCCAGTAAATTGTGGTTCTGGTTGGAATTTCACTTTACCATCTTCGATTGTGTACGTTCCTTCTCCAGGAATTACTACCGGTTCATCAGTTGGTTCTCCTGTTTCTGGATCAATCAGTTTAGGTGCTTTTGTTTCATCAATCTCAACAGTTTTTGGTACACCATTAACCATTACTGTTCCACCTTTGAATTCTGGTAATCCTGTTTGTGGTTTACCTTGAATATCTTTAGATTTAGCTGGTTTTGCTGTTGGTGTTACACCTTTAACTTTAGGTGTGTAGCTTGCTTCTACAGGTGTTCCATTCGCATCTTTCACTTGAACAGTTACTCCTGTAGCAACCCCTGTAAAGTCTTTTTCTGGTGTGAATGTTACTTCACCACTATTTGGATCAATTGTATATGTTCCTTCTCCTGGGATGTTTACTGATGTTTTATTAGTTGACTTTCCTGTTTCTGGGTCGATTAATTTCGCTGGTTGCGCAGCATTAATTGTAATTGGAACATCAAAATTTCCTGGTATGAATAGTGGTGTTCCTGTTTGCTTAGCACCTTGAATATCTTCTGATGTAACATCTTCTCCTGTTGGTTTAACTGGAGTTACTGTTGGTGTGTAAGTAGTTTCTACTTTTGTTCCATTTTCATCTGCAGCTACTACTTTAGCTGGATCTGGTGTACCTACAAAGTCTTTATTTGGTGTAAATGTAATAATACCTGTTGTTGGGTCTACTACATATTTACCAACTTCTACACCATCTTTAAGTGCTGGCATTTCTGTTACTTCTGCACCAGTTGGATCTACTAATTTAATAGTATCATTTTTAATCGGTGCTACTGGATTTCCTTCTTTGAATAAAGTAGTTGCATCTTGAGTTTGCGCTTTACCTTGAACATCTGTTGTCTTAGCTGGTGTTGCTGTTGGTTTAACAGGTTTAATGTTAGGTGTGTACGTAGTTCTTACTGGAGTTCCATTCATATCTGCTGCTTGGATAGTTACTGGTGGAACTTTTCCTACGTATGTTTTGTCTACTGGTGTGTATACTGCAACTGGATCTTTACCAGGTTCTTTTACAAGAGTATACTTACCGATTACTTTATTTGGATCTTTTGGATCTTTTACAACCACTTCATCAGTTGGTTTTCCATTTTCACCTACTAATGTAACTGAACCTTGATTAATCGGAACTGGATCTGATTTAATTGGGTTTCCTACTGGATCTTCTAAATCTGCAGTTCCACCTTTGAATGTAATAGGTTGTTTTTGAATTGCACCTTGTACATCAGTTGATTCAGCTGGCTTAGCCGTTGGTTTAACCCCTACGATTACTGGAGTATATTCAGCTGTTGCCGGTGTATTATTTTTATCTACACGTTGAACTGTTACTGGTTGAACAGGTCCTATATAAGACTTATCTGTTGGTGTAAATGTAACTACTCCATCTGAATCAATCTTATATTTACCAATTACATTTCCATCTGGATCTTTTGCTGGAACTTCATTCGTAGTTGATGGTTGTCCAGTTGTTGGATCAATTAATTTCGCTGGTTTATCGTAGTCGATTGGTACTTTTGAATCCCCTGGTTTGAAGTAAGGTTTACCTTTTTGTTCTTGACCTTGTACTCCTGTAGTGATGTTATCAAATCCTTCTGGTACTACCGGTTTAACAATCGGTGTATATTTCGCTGTAGCTGGTGTTCCGTTTGTATCAACACGTTTTACAGTTACTCCTTTAGCTACACCTGTGAATTGTTTTTCTGGTTGGAAATGAACTGTTCCATCTGGATCTACAGTGTATGTACCTTCTCCTGGAACCACTTTTGTAGTCGTTCCATCTTCAAATGTCGCAGGTACTTTATCATCGATTGGGAATTCAGGATCTCCTTCAGTAAATTTCACTTTACTTTGTTGAGGTAATCCTTGAAGGTTTGTAGTAGTTTTATCTTGTCCTTCTGGTGCTACTGGAGTCACTGTTGGAGTGTAAGTTGTTTCAACTTTTGTTCCATTTTTGTCTGCCGCAGTTACTTTAGCTGGGTCTGGTGTTCCAGTGAAATCTTTATTTGGTTGGAATGTAATCACTCCAGTTTCTGGATCTAGAGTATATGTACCTACTTTTTTTCCATCTTTAAGAGCTGGCATTGTTGTGACTTCATTACCATTTGGGTCTACAAGTTTCACTGTAGATTTATCGATCGGTGCTGATTTGTCACCTTCTTTGAACATTGTAGTCGCATCTTGAGTTTGTGGTTTACCTTGTTTTCCACTTGTCTCTTTTGGTTCTGCAGTTGGTTCTACTCCTTCTACTTCAGGAGTGTAATCTCCACTAGATGTAACTTCAACTTTGTTTCCTTCTGAGTCAGTCGCTGTTACCGAAACTTTAACCTCTACTCCGTTAGCTTTACCTTTGAAGCTTGGTTCTGGAGTGAATGTTACTGCACCTGTTGCTGGGTCAATTTTGTAAGTTCCTTCTCCTTTAACTACAACCTTACCTTCTTCATCTGCACCTTCTAATGAGTACTTAGCTGTTTTCCAGTCTACGTTTGTTCGATCTGGAGTATTCGCTGTTGTATTTAATTCTGAGAATCTTTCGCTTCCTGGAATCGAAGTTTGAACTTGTCCTTGTTTTCCTTTAGTTTCATCGTCTTTTGGTTTAACACCGTATACAGTTGGTGTGTAAGTAGTTGAAGATTCTACTACCACTGGATTTCCGTCATCTCCTGTTAAGGTTACATTAGCTGAAACTGTTAATGGTTTAGCCGTACCGATAAATCCTGGTGCAGGTGTAAATGATACTGCTCCTGTAGTTCCATCAATAGCATACGTACCTTCTTCAGTTGTTACAGAATCTGTTTTCTTACCTGATACTGGATCAACTAGTTTGTAGTCAGATACTTCTGCATTATTTGGTAATCCAGCCTTGAATCCTGTTTCCATTGAATCAGTTTGTTCTTGTCCTTCTGCACCTGCTGTTTTTTCTGGTTTAGATACTACAATGTAGTATGTTGTTTCTGCAACTGCATCTTCTGTTACTTCACCATCATCTGTTTTTCCTACTGTTGGAGTTGTTACAACACCATTTGAGTCAACCGCTCTTACAGTTACTTTATAAGATCCGTATTGACCTAATCTATAAGCTGCAATTTCTGAATTTGATAAGTTCTCAGCAGCTTTTGTTTTTAATGCCGTACGTGCTGCTTCTACCGCTTTTTCCGCTTCTAAAGCTTCTTGACGACTTGAAGTAACTTTCGCTGTTAATTCAGGAAGTTTTCCTTGAGCTTCTTTTAATTTCTCATCTAAGCTAGCTTTGAAGTCTTTTACATCTTTAAGTTTCTTTTCAGCTAAGTCTTTCGCTGTTACAGAAATTGTACGAAGTTTTAAGTTCGCTAATGCTGCTTCTGCGTCTGCAATCATTTGTACTTGACGGTCTACTTGTTCTTGAATACGAGCTAGTTCATTTTGTGCCGCTTGAGCCTCTTCAATTGCCGCTGCTGCTGCTTGTGTTTTTTCTGCAGCTGTACGTTGTGCTTGAATATAAGCTTTTTCTTCCGCATCTGCTAAGTTAAATTCTTTCTTCGTTCCATCTGGAGCTGTTACTGTTAATTTAGTTTTGATAGTTTCTGACTCGGCATCATCTGAATTGTCATCAATCACATCTTCAAATTCTACATTAGCTTTAGGAGATTTTAGTAAATCTACAGAGTTATCTTTTGTTTCAGCATAGCTTGTAGATGAAGCAGTCGGTTTATCATTTTGGATAGATGCTACATCATTTCCAATTGCTTCACGATAAGATACATACCCTTTGAATCCTGAAGATGTTTCAATTGACCATCCTGCATTAGATTCTTTAGCTGTTACTGTTGAACCGTCAGAAGCTGTCCATTGTTTTGTTGCTGAATCATACTTCACTGTAACAATAAGGCCTTGTTTATCAGCTGTTTGTTCTCTTGGCACAGCTGTAACTGTACGAGTTACGTCTCCTACTGCAGTTACTTCACCATTTTTACGAATTTCTGCTACTTTATCAATTAAATTAGCTGCTGAAGAAGTTGCATTCCATGTACGTGTAAATTCATAAACGATAAAATCAACATCTCCATTTGCTTTTGCATCTGTATATACACGACGTTCTGTTAAAGTTGATGTTCCGTCTCCATTATCTTTTAATACGTATGCATCTTCATTAGCAAGAGTATATTTACCTGTTGCACGGTTAAATGTCGCTGTATAAGATTTTCCAGCTGCATCTTTTACTGTTGCAATTTCACGTTGAATATCTGCACGAACTTTATCCGTAGAGGCTTTAGCTTCAATACTATTAATTCCAACATATTGTGTTGAATCTGAAGTTACAGGTAATTCGAATTTAGTTGGTGCTGTTGCTGAAGCATCTGCTAATTGATCGCCTTCTTTTACTGCTTTATTCGTAGTTCCTGCGCCTACAGTCCATTTTCCATCTTTGATAACTAAGTTTGTTACAGTTCCATCAGGCATAGTAATTTCTACTTTATTCGCCCCGTTTGACACTGTTACAGGAACTTTTGTTGCATAAGCTTCTACGTTAGCAACTGTAATCTTCGGTGCTACTGCAATTGTAATATTTTCGTGAGCTTCTTGTCCGTCCATATTCCAGTCAACATTCTTAGCGTTTGTAGCGTTATTGTAGTCTTTTGCTAATGCAGCTACAGTGTAGATTCCAGCTTCTGAAGCTGTTCCATGAATTTTCCCTGTTGTTGGATTATAATTTAATCCTGGAATAACATCTGTAATTGAAGTGTCCTTACCTGTGTAAACACCGTTTAATGCAGTATGCGCATTAACTGTTTGAGGTGAACTCATTGTACTTATTTTTGTTCCATCAACAGCTGTGAATGTTGCTCTTTTTGATGTAGATGGTGCAGTTTTCGAACCTGCTACTACTTTAGAACCGTTATCTGCATACACATATCCAGCTCTTTCATCTTTATTCATCCCCTCGTTATCTACATATTTAATGTCATGGTCTACTTCATCTCCGATTGTAACCATTTTAGATGTTCCTAAAATAGATGGAGCTGATGAGTCTTGCCAGCCGATCCAACCAGCTGTTAAGTCACGGAAAGTAACCTGTTGAGATTGTCCATCTTTTTCTACTGTTAAGATATAACGCATATCATAAACACCGTTTTGAAGGTTAGATGCTGCATACCCTTCTACTGTGTCTGTTTTCTCATTATATCCAGTACCTGGAATCAAGTTACTAAGGTCAATTTTTTTAATCGAATAGCCTGCTGCCTCTGCTTCTTGTGATAAACTGAAACGTTTTTTCACATCTGTAATATATACATAGTGAGTTCCTTGTTCGTAAGTATAACCATAAATTTCAGTTGCTAGGTACTCGTACGGTCCACCCGCTCCCCATGTATTATTACCATTATTTTTTCCACTAGCACGAACTTTGCCTTTCCATAAAAGTGCTTCTTTTGCTAGTTTCTCAGCTTCAGTTTTTGATAAAGGAATATCTGTACGTCCACCTACATCTGGTCGTCCACTGTTAGCTGCTCCAATTTCTGTGTTTTCAGATTGATATCCGTGAACATATACTCTATATTTATCGTTACCGTCTAATGTTTTATATGATTTACCTGTAGCCGTAGCAAATTCACCATTTTCTTTTCTTAACTCTGTTGAATTGCTAGTATAACCTTCATCAGCTGATAACGCTACACTATAGTTGCCATCACGACCGATTCCTGCTTTTTTCAGTTCACTGTATACTGCAAGAATTGATTCATTTAAGCGAGCTAATTGAGCATCTACTTGTTCCTTTGTGACACTCTTATCAGCTAAAAGCACTTTTGATTCGTTAAGTACAGCTTGGTTCTTGGCTACTGCTGCTTCAATTGCTGCTCGATTCTCTGCAGCTACTTCCTTCTTACGAAGTTCTGTAGTAGCAAGAGTATTGGTAACGTCAGCTTCTGAAGATACTTGTGTCAAGACAGTTGTTGCTTCAGAAACTGCTTTTTCTGTTGGTGTAGCGTTTCTTTCTGCTTCTGCTTTTGCTGCCTTATCTTTTTCAGCCTGTTCTTTCTCTACTCCTAGTTTATTTGATTCAGTTACAACTGTTCCCAATGCAGAGAGAATCTCTCTTTGAATATCTACCTCTTCTTGCTTGGCTGTTTCATTAGCCAAAACAGCTTTTGCAGTTGCTAAAGCTTCACGAACATTGGATACAACTGAAGCATCCACATGCTTAGCATTTGAAAGTTTAGATTCTAAAGTAGCAATACTTGCTTCAAGAACAGCTTTATTTACTTTTTTAGTCTCTTCTGATTTAACTTCTGTGGTATTTTGATCAGATTTTTCAACTGGAGCTGCTGCTACTGTAGTTTCCGCACCTTGTACCTCTGTCGCTGAAACCACGCCATTTCCAAGAAACATCAAACCAGCCGCAATGGCTACGGATGCCGCTCCAAAGCTATACTTACGAATACCGTAACGAATATACTTTTCCGTTCGAAAATCATTTTGTTGTTTGCCCTTCATTTAGACTAACAACCTCCTTATTTTTATTTTGCTGGTAATTTCATTCCTATAAAAGCACTACATTTTATCATTGTAATATGTGTATATCTCTTATGTTATTAAACTGTATCCAGCATACTTTTTCATAATACCATATCCTTTTTTTAAAAGCAATATAATTGATAATTTTATTTTTTTGATATAGTAATTTTTAACACACTTACTATTTAATAGTGAAATATTAGAAATATTACAAGGAAATTTTACACTAGATATCTTATTTAAATTTATTTCATTATACAAATAGCACTATATTTTTTCAAAAAATGCTTTCTATAGAAAAAACCTGATGAATCGAATGACTCATCAGGTTTAAACAGATATGTTTATTGCAAACAAATCATATTAACTAGAAAGCTTAGTCTTCTTTCTTCTTGCGAGCTACAAGACCAAATCCACTCAATACTCCGAGAAGTCCAAGTGCTGCAAGGTTAGCCTGGTCTTCTGTACCAGTATTTGGCAATTCACGCTTAGCTTCAGCTTCTTTCACTGCTGTTGCTGGTACTGGTTGTGCTGGAGTTGCCGGTACTTGAGGTTTAGCTGGCTGTTCAGGCATTGCTGGAGTAGCTGGCTCAACTGGTTGTACTGGTGTTTGAGATTGAATCTTACGGTAAACATTACGAACATTTCCATTCGCATCTGTTTCTGTACGAACGATTTCGTAACCTTTTAATTCTTTACCTGGATGTGATCCATTTTCATTTGGAATGATTAACTCTCCATTTTCATCTACATAAGTAGTTAACACTTTTTCTGTAATTGGTGTTGGCATTGGATTATATGGATTTACTGGCTGAGTTGATTTCTTCACTTTTCTGTAGATATGTTTAACTGTTCCATCTTTTTCTGTCACTGTTTCAACATATTTATATTCAGGAATATCTAGGACTGGTGATAACATATCGAATTCAAATCCTGGGATTTTATTTCCTTCAGTATCTCTGATAAGTCCTTTTTCTTTTGATTTATCAGGTGTTGGTGTAGTCACTTTTTCGTATACGTGTTCTGTGTCTCCATTTGGAAGAGTCTTAGTTGTTACGAATCTGTATCCTGGGATATCTTTCTTAGGTGTTGTTCCTTCTTCTGTTGATTTGACTGGATTATTGTCTTTATCAACAGTAATAAGGTTACCATCTTTGTCTTTGAACACTGTAGTCACTTTTTCGTATACGTGTTCTGTATCTCCATTTGGAAGAGTCTTAGTTGTTACGAATCTGTACCCTGGGATATCTTTCTTAGGTGTTGCTCCCTCTTCTGTTGATTCTACTGGGTTGTTGTCTTTATCAACAGTAATAAGGTTACCATCTTTATCCTTGAATGTTGTAGTTACTGGTTCGTAAACGTGTTCTGTGTCTCCATTTTCTAGAGTCTTAGTTTCTACGAATTTGTATCCTGGAATATCTTTCTTAGGTGTTGTTCCCTCTTCAGTTTCTGTTCCTGGGATTACGTGTCCTTCTGGATCTACAAATGATGTCGTTACTTTTTCGTATACATATTCTGTATCTCCATTTGGAAGTTTCTTAGTATCTACTACTTTGTATCCTGGAATGTTCTTAGGATCTTTTGTTCCTTCTTCTGTTGTTGTTCCTGGGATTGGGTTACCTTTTCTATCTACGTGTTTAGTTGTTACTGGTTCGTAGATGTGTTTAGTGTTCCCTTTTTCATCCGTTTCAGTCTTAACAAGTTTGTATCCTGAGATTTTTTCAGATGGGTTCTTACCATCTTTAGATGGGATAATTTCAGTTTCTTTACCATCTTTTCCTACTACTACAAATTTAGTGTCAGGACGAACCGTTGGTGTGTAAGAAGCTTTAATTGTTTTACCATTCTTATCTTTACGTACCACTTCAACTGGAGTAGCTTTTCCTACGAAGTCTTTTTCTGGAGTGAAGGTTACTTTACCATCTTTATCGATTGTGTAAGTTCCTTCTCCTGGTACTTTCTTCTCAGTTGATCCATCTTTAAACGTTGGAGCTACTGTAGTGTCTACATCACCTTTGAATACTGGAGTATTAGATTGAGTTTGTCCTTTAGCACCTTCAGAAACTACGTTTTCTGTAGATGTTTTAGCTAATACTGTTGGTGTGTAAGTAGCTGTTACTGGTGTTCCGTTTTCGTCAACACGTTTAACTGTTACACCTTTAGCTTTGCCTACGAAGTCTTTTTCTGGAGTGAAGGTTACTTTACCGTTCTTATCGATTGTGTAAGTTCCTTCTCCTGGTACGACTACCTTACCTTCTGGATCTGTACCTTCTAGAGTTGGAGCCACATTTTCATCGATTGGCACAACCACTGTTTTACCATTCACTTTAGTAGTTCCTGGTGTAAATACTGGAGTTTCTGATTGAGGTTGTCCTTTTTCACCAATTGATGATACGTCTTTACCTGTTGGAGTTACTGGTAATACTACTGGAGTGTATTTAGCTGTTACTGGTGTTCCATTTTTGTCTTCACGTTTAACAGTTACACCTGTCGCTTGACCAGTGAAATCTTTATTTGGAGTAAATGTTACAGTTCCGTCTGGAGCTACTGTGTAAGTTCCTTCTCCGTCAATCGTTACAGAATCAACTGGGTCTCCTGTTTTTGGATCTACTAGTTTCGCTGGTTTATCAGATAATTCAACAGTTTTTTCTACATCCTTAATTGTTGTTTTACCTGGTGTGAATACTGGTTTTCCTGTTTGAGTTGCACCTTGAACATCAGTTGTAGTTACACCTTCTGCTTTTGGTGTTACTGGTTTAACTGTTGGAGTGTATTTCGCAGTTACTTCTGTTCCGTTTTTGTCAACACGCTTAACTGTTACACCGCTAGCTTTACCTGTGAAGTCTTTATTTGGAGTGAATGTTACTACACCTTCTTCATCGATAGTGTAAGTTCCTTCGTTCGGCACTACTACTTTACCTTCTTCATCAGCACCTACTAATGTTGGTTTCACTTCAGGGTCTAGGTCTACAGTTACTTCTGTACCGTTAACTGTTGTTTTACCTGGTGTGAATACTGGTTTTCCTGTTTGAGTTGCACCTTGTACATCTTCAGATACTACGTCATCTGATGTTGGAGTAACTGGTTTAACAGTTGGTGTGTACTTAGCTGTAGCTGGAGTTCCATTTGTATCTTTACGTTGAACTTCAATACCTTGTGCTTTACCTGTGAAGTTTGGTTCTGGTTTGAATGTTACTTCACCAGTTTCTGGATTGATTGTGTAAGTTCCTTCTCCTGGTACTTCTACTGAAGTTTCGTCAGTTGGTTCACCAGTTTCTGGATCGATTAATTTAGCTGGAACAGTTGGATCGATTGGAGCTTTTTCGTGTCCTTCAGTGAATGTTGGAGTTCCACTTTGCTCTTGACCTTGTGCACCTTCAGAAGTTACACCTTTCGCAGTTGGTTTAACAGGCGTGATAGTTGGAGTGTAAGTTGTTGTTACTGGAGTTCCGTTTTTATCTTGCGCTTGAACTGTTACTGGTTGAACTGGACCTGCGTAAGTTTTATCTGTTGGAGTGAATACTGCAACTGGATCTTTACCATCTTCTGTTTTAAGAGTGTATTTACCAATTACATTTCCTTGTGGATCTTTAGCTGGTACTTCTGGTGCTGGTTTTCCATTTTCACCTAATAATGTGTAAGTATCTGGATCGATAGCTACAGATTTTTCTGTCTTAGCTCCTGTTACAGGATCTTTAACAACTGCTGATCCACCTGTGAATTTAACTGGTTGTTCTTGTGTTTGACCTTGAATGTCACTAGAGATAGATGGTTCTGCTTTTGGAGAAGTTCCAACCACTATTGGTGTAAATGTACCAGTTGCTGCTGTTCCATTCGTATCTACACGTTTAACTGTTACACCTTTAGCTTTTCCTACAAAGTTTGGTTTTGGTTTAAAGTGAACTGTTCCATCTGGATCTACTCTGTATGTTCCTTCATCTGTTACAACTTCGTCAACTTCTTGTCCTGTAGTTGGATCAATTAGTTTAGCAGGTACATTTTCATCGATAGGCACTTCTTTTTCTACACCATCGATATTTGCTTTACCACCTTTAAATACAGGTGTTCCACTTTGTTCTGCACCTTGAATATCCGCAGTTGTTACATCATCTCCTTCTGGGTCAGCAGGAACTACTACTGCAGTGTAGTCACCTGTTACCGGTGTTCCGTTTGTATCTTTACGTTGAACTTTGATTGGTGTTCCTTTACCTGTGAATTGAGGATCTGGAGTGAATGTTACTTCCCCAGTTTCTGGGTTAACTGTGTATGTTCCTTCTCCATCAATTGTTACTGAGTCTACTGGTTGTCCAGTTTTTGGATCGATTAATTTAGCTGGTTCTTTAGTATCGATAGGAACTTCTACTTCTTTTCCATCAATAATTGTTTTACCAGGTTTGAATTCAGGAGTTCCTTTTTGTTCTGCTCCTTGAATATCTTTTGTAAATGTATCAACACCTTTTGGTGTTACTGGTTTAACAGTTGGTGTGTAAGTAGCAGTTGTTGGAGTTCCATTCGCATCTTTGGCTTGAACTGTTGCTGGTTCTGGAGTACCCGTAAAGTCTTTATTTGGTGTAAATGTTACTTTACCTGTTGTTGGATCGATTGTGTATGTACCAACTTCTTTTCCGTTAGCGTCTTTTGCTGGAATTGTTGTTTCATCAGTTGGTTGTCCAGTAGCTGGATCGATTAATTTAGCTGGTTGTTCAGCATCGATCTTCATAGGAACTTTAGCATCACCTGGTGTGAATGTTGGAGTTCCTTCTTGAGGTTGTCCTTGTGCACCTTCAGTTTTTGTTGGCTTTCCTGTTGGTTCTACTGGAGTGATGTTTGGAGTGTAAGTTGTTGTTACTGGAGTTCCATTTGTGTCTTTGGCTTGAATCGTAACTGGTGCAACTTCTCCTGCATATGTTTTATCAGTTGGAGTAAATACCGCAGTTGCTTTACCGTCTACAACTTTAAGTGTGTATGTACCGATAACATCTCCTGCTGGGTTTTTAGCTGGTACTGATTCTGCTGGTTGTCCATTTTCATCTAATAATTTGTATGAAGTAGTGTCGATTGGCACTTCTTTTTCAACACCGTTAACAGTTGCTTTACCAGGTTTGAAGGTTACTTCTTTCGATTGTTCAACACCTTGTACATCTGTTGTTTCAGCTGGTTCTGCAGTTGGTGTCACACCTACGATAGTTGGAGTGTAAGTTGTGTTTACTTTAGTTCCGTTTTCGTCTTCTGCTTGAACTTTAGCTGGTTGTACTTTACCTTTGTATTCTTTGTTAGTTGGTGTGAATGTTACTTTGTTAGTAGCTGGGTCAATTGTGTATTCCCCTACTTTATTTCCTTCTGGATCTAAAGCGTCTACTGGAGTACCTGGTGCTACTGGGTTACCTGAAGCATCAAGTAGAACCGCTGAGTTAGCTTTGATTGGTACTGATTTTTTATTACCTTCTACTGTTGTTTCACCAGGTGCAAATGATACTGTTCCATCTTGTGGCTGTCCTTGGATACCTGAAGATTCCGCTGGTGTTGCTGTTGGTGTGACTCCTACGATATGTGGAGTGTAAGTTGTGTTTACTTTAGTTCCGTTTTTATCTTCTGCTCGTACTTTAGCTGGTGCTACTTTACCAGTATAAGTTTTATCAGTTGGTGTGAATGTTACTTCACCTGTTGCTGGGGCTACTGTGTATTCCCCTACTTTATTACCTTTTTCATCTAAAGCATCTACTGGTCCAGTTGCTTCTGTTCCATCTGGATTTAATAGTTTTACAGAGTTTTCTTTAATTGGTACTTCTGCATTTCCTGCTGTAAATGTAGGAGTTCCTTTTTGAGTTTCACCTTGTACTCCTGCTGAGTCTGCTGGCTTAGCTGTTGGTTCTACAGCAGTTACTGTTGGAGTGTATTTTGTAGTAGCTGTCGCTGTTACTGGTTGACCATCTTTATCTTGACCTACTGGTGCTGTTAATGTTACGTCAACACCTGAAGCAGTTCCTTTGAATGTTGGAAGTGGTTGGAAGGTTACTTCACCAGTCGTAGGATTGATTGTATAAGTTCCTTCTCCTTCAACAGTTACAGAGTCAACTTTATCTCCAGTTTTTGGATCTACTAATTTAGCTGGATAAGTAGCACTTGGTGTTACTGGTGTAGCAGTATCTCCATCTGTTTTAAATGTTGGTGTTTTCTTCTGTTCTTTACCTTGTACATCTGTTGATTCTTCTGGATCTGCAGTGATTTCTTTTGGAGTTACTGTTGGAATGTATACAGCATCCATCGTTTTTGTAGTCGTTGAATGTGTACCATCATTGATGTTTTCAAGACCGTTTTGAGCTGTTAATGCAGTCCATCCAGTAGATTCACCATTTGAGTCAACTGCTCGTAGTGCAATACCATCAGCTTTACCTACGAAGTTAGCTTCTGGAGTGAAGGTTACTTTATCTTCTGTTACTGTGTATGTACCTTGACCTGCTTTAGTGTAAGTTTTCGTTAATGTTCCATCTGGATTAACGATCATTACACCTTCAGATTGAACTTTCTTAGTAGTTTCTGCACTGATTACATTACTTTGCTCAGTATACTGAATTTTACCGTATGAGTTGAAGGTAGTTTTTCCGTTGTTAGAACCTAGGTCAGATGCATCGTCACCTAATGGTCTTGTTCTGAATTCGATACCAACTGATTGAGTTTCACCTTGTTTCCCAGTAGTTTCTTCTTTATCTCCACGCGGTGGGTGAATTACTTGGATTTGGTTATCTTCTACTTCCCCAGAGTATGCAATCCCTACAGCTTTTTCTACTTGAGATTCATCTTTTGCGATACGAACACGGAAGTTTACTACATCTTTAGTAGTGTCCACTACTTGAGTGTTTGTAAATGTAAGTTCTACTTCTTGGTCTTTTCCTGTTACTGTAGCGATATTAGATTCTTCACCTTTATCAAATTTACCATTTCCATTGAAGTCAATAAATCCACGCACGTATGCTGGAGCAACTGTATCTGTGTAGTTGTCATTACCGTTTGCTGAAGCAAGAACTTTAACTTTATAAGTGTTATCCAGACCTCTAACTAATTGTACTTCTGGACGTCCTGTATCTTTGTTGATATGTACATTGTCTGGAGCAATAAGTTGATCTACACCTTCATCTCCAGTTTCTGTAGCATCATCAGAACCTATTCCACGTACATGAGTACCTGGTGCAGAGTCTATATCCGCTTTTACTTTACCTAAATATGGTTGCTGAATTTGTTTCTTTTGTTTAGTTAAGTAGTCTACAGTCTCTGTTCTTAAGAAGTGTTCAGCCATTCCATAAGATTCTGGAAGATCTCCGAAGTCAGAGAACTTGATACCAATCATAGAAGACTGTTGTCCAGAAGACATGATATAAAATCCTACTTCAGTTACGTTTGCTGTAGATAAGACTGGAGTTCCTGCTCCACTGTTATTTCGGTATCCACCGAATACTTGAGAACCAAGACCTGCAGTAGCTGCATCAGGAGTCGCAAATTTACCACCATTTAAGGCATTAACAAATTTTTCATCTTGCCATTTAAGGATAGCAGTTTTACCACCATTAAGGTCTTTAAACTTATCAAGTGGAACATAAGCATTTTTATTTGTTTTATATCCAACAATCGCCGCTAAGTCCCATGGAGTACCATTAGTTGTATAAATTTCAGACTCAAGTGGTCCGATATCTTCCCCAGATGTCATAACAATACCAGGTTTTACAGGTTTACCGTTATAAGTCGCTGTTACATCGAATTTAACCCCAGCTGCTTGACCGTTTTGAGGTTTCCCTGCAGGGTTCGTTCCTGCGATTGTTGTTTTAGATGAACCAGTTGATAAACCAGCATTATTAACGTGTGTATATCCATTTTGAGGATTCGCTCCAAGTCCTGTTGCTCCTTTCTCTGGATTAAATTTATTTTCTTTATCTGGTTGATAAGTATTTTCTAAATCAGTTCCTGCAACACGATTTTTGAATATTTCAGTTGATTCAAATGGTTTTAGTTCCTTAACTCTCATCGTAACAATGTAACCAGGAATCAATTCTTTTGTATATGTTGAACCAATTTGAAGTTGATTATTTGCGTTTAAATTTGTCCATGCTGCTGTATCCCCAAAGTCTAACCATTGGATTTGGTCATTCAAGTCTTTGATTTCTTTTAGGTTTTCTTCTTTAGTTTTAACTTTGATGTCTGATAATGAAGAATAATCATGATCTTCTAACCATTTTTTACCTGTTTCAGTAGAGGCATCTTTAAGTGCTGTTGTTTGAGCCTCTGCCAAGTTAACAGCAAACTTACCGTCACGGCCGATTCCTGCATTTTTCAATTCATTGTAAACTGCAAGGATTGATTCATTAAGACGTTCCAATTGAGCATCTACTTGCTCTTTTGTGACACTCTTATCAGCAAGAAGAGCTTTTGTTTCAGTCAGAACTGCTTGGTTTTTAGCTACCGCTGCTGTAACTGCTGCCTTGTTTTCTTCTTTGACGTCAGCCTTAGCAAGTTCAGTCTCAGCCAATTTGTTGGTTACTTCTGCTTCTGACGATACTTGTGTAAGAGTTGTTGTAGCTACTGAAAGAGCTTTTTCAGCTGGAGTTGCTTTCTTTTCAGCTTCAGCTTCTGCAGCTTCTTTTTCAGCCGCTTGTTTCTTATCGAAACCAGCAGTATTTGACTCAGTTACAACTGAGCTCAAAGCTGATACAGTTTCTGCTTGAGCATCTACATCAGCTTGGCTAGCATCTGCTTTCGCTAGAGTTGCTTTAGCTGTTGCCAACACTTCCTTAGCTGAACTTACTACTGTAGCGTCTGCATATTTAGCAGTTGAAAGTTTAGACTCCAAAGTAGCAATACTTGCTTCAAGGATAGCCTTATTTACTTTCTTAGCTTCTTCTGCTTTCACTTCAGTAGCTTTTGCTTCTGCAGTTTTTTCAGTTTCTGGCTTCACAGTTTCTACTGTTTCAGCTTTAGGCTCGGCCTTTTCCTTCTCTTTATCATCTTGACTAGGAGCAGGTGTTGAAATAGCTGTTTCAGCATTTTGTACTTCAGTCGCTGATACCGCACCGTTACCTAGGAACATCAAACCAGCCGCAATTGCTACTGATGCTGCACCAAAGCTGTACTTACGAATACCGTAACGAATATACTTCTCCGTTCGAAAATCTTGTTGTTGTTTGCCTTGCATGAGACTCACAACCTCCTTATTAATTTATTTCACTTTTAATGTACTTACGCACAAAAAAATTTCGGCATTTTTAAACATTTAACATAACAATGTTTTTTTATGTCGAAAATTCGTGCTTCAGATACAATTTAATGATATCACATTTCTATGTTGTAAGCAAGCAATTCGACTTAAAATTTACACTATAATAAATAAATTTTATCTTTCAAACTTATTTTGTTATTTATAATAGTAATTATATTATTTTGTTAAATATTTTTCCTCTTTTTTAGTAATATTTAAATAAATTTTTACCATTTTTTATCGAATATTAGCAAACCTATTTTTAAAAAATATTTGGAAATTTCAAAAAACCAATGACTTTTACATCATTGGTTTTCTGCTATATTCGTTTATCAGAAAGATTTAATTTAATCTTCTTTCTTCTTGCGAACTACAAGACCGAATCCACTCAAGACTCCGAGAAGTCCAAGTGCTGCAAGGCGAGCATTGTCTTCTGTACCAGTATTTGGCAACTCTTTTTGACCTTCAACATATTTAGGTGTTGCTGGTTGTTTTGGTTGTTCCGGTACTGTTGGCATTTCTGGAGTTACTGGTTTCTCAGGGCTTGTTGGCTCTTGTGGAGAAACTGGTTGTACTGGTTTTTGAGATTGGATCTTACGGTAAACATTGTGAACATTACCATTAGCATCTTTTTCTGTACGAACTAACTCATAACCTTCTAATGGCTTACCTGGATGTGATCCGTTTTCGTCTGGAATAATCAATTCACCTTTTTCATCTACATAAGTTGTTAAAACTTTTTCTGTAATTGGTGTTGGTGTTGGATTATATGGACTTACTGGCGGTGTTGAAACTTTCTCATAAACATGTTCAATATCGCCATTATCAAGCTTCTTAGTCTCTACGAATTTGTAACCTGGAATATCTTTCTTAGGTTGTTCGCCATCTTCACTTGGATTTCCTGGAATCTCATTTCCTTCTTTATCCTTGAATGAAGTTTTCACTTTTTCGTAGATGTGTTTTGTATTTCCATCGTTATCAGTTACAGTTTCTACGAATCTGTATCCTGGGATATCTTTCTTCGGAGTTGTTCCATCTTCACTTGGGTATCCTGGAATTTCTTTTCCTTCTTTATCTCTGAAGATAGTTTCTGGACGTACTGTTGGTGTGTAAGATGCAAAAATTGTTTTACCATTTTTATCTTTTCTTACAACTGTTACGCTGTTTGCTGTTCCAACAAATTCTGGTTCTGGAGTGAACGTTACTTTTCCGTTCGGATCGATAGTGTAAGTTCCTTGACCTGGTACTACTTTTGTAGTTTTTCCATCTTCGAATGTTGGCGGAACCTCTTTATCAATGTCTCCTTCGAATACTGGAGTATTTGATTGTGGTTTACCTTTTGGCCCTTCAGATTCTACATCTTTAGTTGATGTTGCTCCTAGAACTGTTGGTGTGTATTTCGCTGTTACTGGTGTTCCATTTTTGTCAACACGTTTAACAGTTACACCTTTTGTTACACCTACGAAGTCTTTTTCTGGAGTGAATGTTACTTTTCCGTCTGGTGCTACTGTGTAAGTTCCTTCGTTTGGTACTACTTTAGTAGTTGAACCGTCTTTGAATGTCGCTGGTACATCTTTATCGATTTCTACTGTTTTCTTCTTACCATTCACAGTTTCTGATCCACCTTTGAAGATTGGTGTTCCTTCTTGAGGTGTGTTCTTAGGTCCAACTGATGTTACATCTTCTCCAGATGGTGATACTGGAATTACAGTTGGTGTGTATTTCGCTGTTACTGGTGTTCCATTTTTGTCAACACGTTTAACAGTTACACCTGTTGCTACACCTGTGAATTTTGGTTCTGGTACGAATGTTACAGTTCCATCAGGTTCTACAGTGTAAGTACCTTCGTTTGGTACTACTTTTGTAGTTGAACCATCTTCGAATGTTGCTGGTACAGTGTCGTCCATTGGTACAGTTTCTTCTTTACCATTTACAGTTGTTTTTCCACCTGTGAAGGTTGGTTTTCCTGTTTGAGTTTCACCTTGAAGATCTTTAGACTTGGCTTCTTTACCTTTTGGTGTTACTCCTACTACTGTTGGTGTGTATGTTGATTCAGCTGGTGTTCCATTTTTATCAACACGTTGAACTGTTACACCTGTTCCGCGTCCTGTGAAGTTTGGTTCTGGTGTGAATGTTACTTCTCCAGTTTTCGGATCGATTGTATATGTTCCTTCGTTCGGTACTTTAATAGTAGTTTTATCTGTTGGTTTACCAGTTTCTGGATCTACGAATTTCGCTGGTTTAGTTTCATCGATTTCTACAGTTTTTTCTACTCCATTAACAGTTGTTTTACCTGGTGTGAAGTTTGGAGTTGCTTTTTGCGTTGCTCCTTGGATACCTACAGTCGTTTTTTCTTCACCTGTTGGTGTTACTGGAACTACAGTTGGTGTATAAGTCGCTGTTGCTGGCGTTCCATTTTTATCGACACGTTGAACTTTAATTCCTGAAGTTTTTCCTGTGAATTTTGGTTCTGGTGTAAATGTTACTTCTCCAGAGTTCGGATCAATTGTGTATGTTCCTTCGTTCGGTACTTTTACAGTTGTTTCATCTGTTGGTTGCCCGGTTGTTGGATCTACCAATTTAGCTGGTTTTGTAGTATCAATTTCGACTGTTTCTTCTTTACCGTTAACAGTAGTTTTACCACCTGTGAATGTTGGAGTTGATTTTTGTGGTGCACCTTGAACATCTTGTGTTTCTTTTTCATCACCTTTTGGTGTTACTGGTTTAACGAATGGAGTGTATTTACCATTTACTGGTGTACCATTTTTATCTTCACGTTGAACTTCAATTCCTTTAGCTTCTCCAGTGAAGTTTGGTTCTGGTGTAAATGTTACTTTACCATTCTCATCAATTTCGTAAGTTCCTTCATTTGGTACTTTTACAGATGTTGCATCTGTTGGTTTACCTGTTGTTGGATCTACTAGTTTTGGTGCTTTCTCTAAGTTAATCGGTACTTTTTTGTCACCTTCTTTGAACGTTGGTGTACCTTCTTGTGGTTTACCTTGGATTCCTTCTGAAGTTACTGGAGTCGCTGTTGGTGTTACCGGTGTGATGTATGGTGTGTAAGTAGTTTCTACTGTAATACCATTTGTATCTGCAGCACGAACTTTTACTGGTTGTACTTCGCCGTGGTATGTTGCATTTGGAGTTAATACTCCGATAGCTTTACCATCTACTACTTCAAGAGTGTATTCCCCGATTACATTTCCTTCTGGATCTTTGGCAGAAACTTTCGTAGCTGGTTGTCCATTTTCATCTAATAATGTGTATGTTGCTGGATCAATCGGTACAGTTTTCTTAGTAGCTACTTTTACCTCTGGATGATCAATATCCGGTACAGTCGTTTTATCTACTACACTATCGATAAATGTAACAGGTTGTTTTTGAACTTGACCTTGAACATCTTGTGATGTAGCCGGTTGTGCTTTTGGTTTAGCTCCGATAACGATTGGACGGTATTTACCGATAGCTGGTTGTCCAAGTTTATCAACACGTTGAACGATTACTCCTTTAGCTTCACCAACGAACGTTTTCTCAGGAACGAAATTCACTGTTCCGTCTGGTTGAAGTGTATATTCCCCTTCTCCTTCAACTTTAATTGGAGTTCCAACTGCTACTGGTTGTTTTGTCGCTGGATCAAGTACTACTGGAGCAACAGCTTCATCGATTTCTACTGTTTTCTCTTCTCCACCGATTTCTACTGTTCCACCTTTGAACTTAGGTCTTCCGTGTTGTTCTTGACCTTGGATATCTGCAGAAATGACATCCCATCCTGTTGGTGTTACTGGATGAACGACTGCTGTGTATTCTCCACGTGCAGGTGTTCCGTTTTTGTCTTTACGGATTACTGTTAAAGTCGTACCTTTACCTGAGAATGTTTTCTCTGGTACGAATGTTACTGTGCCATCTGGAGCTACTGTGTAAGTACCTTGTCCTTCGATTGTCTTAGTTGTTGAACCGTCTTCAAATGTTGCAGGTACAGTGTCGTCCATTGGTACAGATTCTTCTTTGCCATTAACAGTTGTTTTACCACCTTCAAAGGCTGGTTTACCGCTTTGAGTTGCACCTTGAATATCTTCTGTGAATGCCACTTTACCGATTGGAGTCACTGGTTTAACAGTTGGTGTATAAGTCGCTGTTGCTGGTGTTCCATTCGCATCTTTTACTTCTACTGTTGCTGGTACTGGTGTACCTACGAAGTCTTTATTCGGTGTGAAGGTTACTTTTCCTGTTGTTGGATCAATTGTGTATGTACCAACTTGTTTTCCTGTTGCATCTTTAGCTGGAATTGTTGGTTCATCTGTTGGTTTACCTGTTGTTGGATCTACTAATTTAGCAGGTTGTGTCTCATCAATTTTAATTGGAGCCACTGGGTTACCTTGTGTAAATGTTGGGGTTCCTTCTTGAGGTGAACCTTGGATTCCTTCTGAAGTTGCCGGAGTTCCTGTTGGTGTTACCGGTGTAATATTCGGTGTATAAGTAGTTGTTACAGGAGTTCCGTTTTTATCTTTCGCTTGAACTGTTACTGGTTCTACTTTACCTACATATGTTTTATCAGTTGGTGTAAACACTGCAACTGCTTTTCCATCTACATTCTTAACAGTGTAAGTACCTACTACTTTTCCTGTAGCGTCTTTAGCTGGTACTTCTGTAGCTGGGTTACCATTTTCATCTAATAATGTGTATGTTGTTGGATCGATTGGTACTTTTTTCTCAACACCATCGATTGTTGTTTTCGAATCATTGAATGTTACAGGTTGCTCTTGAGTTGCACCTTGTACATCTGTTGATGTTGCTGCTTCTGCAGTTGGAGTCGCAGGTTCAACTACTGGAGTGTACTTTCCAGTTGCTGTTACTTCTACAGTAGCTCCTTCTTTATCAGTTGCATTAGCTGTTACTTTTACATCTACACCTTGAGCTGTTCCTGTAAATGTTGGAAGTGGAGTAAATGTTACTACTCCTGTTGTTGGATCAATTGTGTAAGTTCCTTCGTTTGGCACAACAACTTTTCCTTCATTATCAGCACCTTCTAATGAGTACTTAGCTTTAGTTAAATCAACATTTGTACCATCTGGTGTATTTTCTGGAGTATTTAGTTTAGAGAATCTTTCACTTCCTGGTTTAGAAGTTTGGACTGCTCCTTGTACATCTTTAGTTGTATCAGCATTACCTTTAACACCATAAACTGTTGGTGTGTATGTAGTTGATGCTTCTACTGTTACAGGGTTACCATCTTCTCCTGGGATAGTTACATTAGCCGCTACTGTTAATGGTTTAGCAGTTCCTAAATATCCTTGAACTGGTGTGAAAGTTACTTTTCCTGTTGTAGGATCTACTGTGTAAGTTCCTTCATCAGTTGTTACTGAAGAAACTTTATTTCCTGTTGTTGGATCTACTAGTTTGTAATCAGATACAGTAGAGTTTTCAGGAAGACCAGTTTTGAATCCTTTTTCCATAGTATCACTTTGTGGAGTATCTTGTGCTCCTGAAGAAATTTCTGGTTTAGGAACTACGATGTAGTAAGTTGTTTCTGCTACTGCGTCATCTGTCACTTCACCTGAATCTGTTCCGCCTACTGTTGGAGTTGTTACAACACCGTTTGAGTCAACAGAATGAACCGTTACTTTATAACTACCATATTGACCTAATGTGTAAGCTGCGATTTCTGGATTTGCTAGGTTTGCTGCTGCAGCTGTTTTCAATGCTTCACGAGCTGTTTCTACCGCTTTTTCAGCTTCTAAAGCAGCTGTACGCGCCGTTTCTACTTCAGTATTTTTTGTTGAAAGATTTGCTTGAGCTGTTGCTAGTTGCGCTTCAATAGATGCTTTAAACTCTTTGGCATGCGCAAGTTTTCTTTCTGCTAATTCTTGAGCTGTTGGAGAAATTGTACGTAATTTCAAGTTGTCTAATGCTGATTGAGCATCTTCTACCGTTCTTGTTGAACGATCTAATAGTTCTTGAAGACGTGCTAATTCATTTTGTGTTTCTTGTTGTTCTTTTACAGCCGTTGCTGCCGCTTGAGTTTTAGCTGCCGCTGTACGTTGTGCTTGAATATAAGCTGTTTCTTCAGCTTTCGCCGCATCAAATACTTTTTGGCTTCCATCTGGAGCTGTTACCGTTAATTTTGTTTTAATTGTTTCTGATTGAGCATCGTCTGATTTATCATCGATAGTATCTGTGAAATCAACGTTAGCTTTTTCTGATTTTAGTAAATCTACTGAAGCATCTTTTGCTTCTGAGTAACTTGTTGATGTCCCAGCTGGTTTAGCATTTTGAATTGATGCTACGTCTGTTGAGCTTGCTTCACGGTATGCTACATATCCTTTAAATCCTGATGCTGTTTCGATTTCCCAACCAGCATTTGATTCTTTAGCTGTTACTGCTGTTCCGTCAGAAGATGTCCATTGATTTGTTACTGAGTCATAACTTACTGTAACTACCATCCCTTGTTCTGAAGATGTGTTATCTTTTTTAACTAGAGTCTCTGTACGTGTAACATTACCTACTGCAGTTACCTCACCATTTTTACGGATTTCAGCAATCTTGTCCACTAAGGTTGACGCTGAAGATGTTGTATTCCATGTACGTTCAAACTCATAAACAACGAACTTAACATCACCATTTGCTTGAGCATCTGTATAAACACGACGTTCAATAAGAGTTGATGTGCCATCATTATTTTCTTTTAATTCATATGCTTTTTCTGTTGGTAATGAATATTTACCTGTTGCACGGTTAAATTCCGCTTTATACGTATTCCCTGCTGCGTCAGTTACCATAGCAAATTCACGTTGAATGTTTGCTTTTACCTTATCAGTTGTTGCTTTTGCTGCGATGCTATCTACACCTACGTATTGTGTAGCATCAGATGTTACCGGAATATTGAGTTTTGAAGGTGCTGTTGTAGAAGCTGCTCCTAGTACATCTCCTTCATTTACAGCAGTATTTGTTGTTCCAGCTGCTACTGTCCAGTTTCCATCCTTAACTGCTAATTTAGTTACAGTACCATCAGGCATTGTAATTTCTGCTGTGTTAGCTCCATTTGAAACAGTTACTGGTACTTTTGTAGCATATGCTTCTACGTTAGATACTGTAACTTTTGGTGCTACTGCGATCGTAATATTTTCATGAGCTTCTTGACCATACATATTCCAATCCTGATTTTTCGCATTGGTTGTATTATTATAGTCTTTTGCATAAACAGCAGCTGTGAAAATTCCAGCTTCTGTTGCTGTTCCAGTGATATCTCCATTTTGTGGATTATAATTTAATCCTGGTACAACATCATTTATCGAAGTTTTGTTTCCTGTATAATTACCGTTTAAAGCAGTATGCGCTGTGACAGTTTGTGGTCCGTTCTCGGTATTTACTTTAGATCCATCAACTGCAGTAAAGGTTGCTCCACCTGTTTTTTTAGGAGCAGTTTTTGAACCGGCAACAACTTTTTCTCCACCATCTCTGTATACATAACCAGCTCTTTCATCACGAGTCATTCCATCGTTATCAACATATTTAATATTATGATCGACTTGGTCGCCTATTGTTACTAATTTTGATTTTCCTTGAATAACTGGTGCAGATGAATCTTGCCATCCTATCCATCCAGCTGTTAAGTCTCTGAAAGTAACTTGTTGAGTAGCTCCGTCTTTTTCTACAGTTAGGATATAACGCATGTCATATACACCGTTTTGAAGAGTAGATGCTACATATCCTTCTACAGTATCTGTAGTTGGATTATAAGCTAATCCAGGAGGTAAGTTGCTCGCTTCAACTTTTGCAATTGTGTATCCTGCTGCAGTTGCCTCTGGTGATAAACTAAAACGTTTTTTTACATCTGTAAGATATACATAATGATTTCCTTGTTCAAAAGTATAACCATAGATTTCTGTAGCTAGATACTCATAAGCACCTCCTGCTCCCCATGTTGTTTTCCCATTAGCTTTTCCTGTAGCACGAATTTTACCTTTCCATAATTCTGCTTCACGACCAAGCTTTTGAGCTTCTGTTTTTGATAAAGGAATATCAGTACGTCCACTAATACCAGCTTGTCCACTATTAGCGGCTGGTACATCAGTGTTCTCAGATTGATATCCATGAACATAAACTTTATAGTTGCTGTTACCATCTAGTACTTTGTAAGACTTACCTGTAGATCCAAGAAATTCACCATTTTCTTTTCTTAGTTCTGTAGAAGCAGCTGTATACCCTTCATTAGCTGAAAGTGCTACAGCGAATTTTCCATCACGGCCAATACCGTTTCGTTTCAATTCATCATAAACTGCCTGAATAGACTCGTTCAAACGGTTCAATTGGGCATCCACTTGTTCTTTTGTCAAACTCTTATCTGCCAACAATTTGTTCGTTTCTGCTAGGACAGCTTGGTTTTTAGCAACTGCAGCTTCGATAGCAGCTTTACCCTCAGAAGCAAGGTCTTTTTTGTCCATTTCTGAATAAGCTAATTGACTAGTAACTTCTGCTTCAGATGCAACTTGGCCCAAAACCTTAGTATCTACCGCTGGAGTTTCTTGTTTTTGATTAGCTGCTTCTTCTTTCTTGGCAGTTTCAGTAGCGTTTGATTCTACAAGAACTGTCACTAAAGCCTTGAGAGCTTCTGTTTGGCTATCTACTTCTGCTTGTTCAGCTGTTGGGTTGGCAAAAACTGATTTTGCAGTCGCTAAAGCTTCCTTTGCTGCAGAGATAGCACTTGCATCTGCATTTTTAGCTGCAGCGATACGGTTTTCTAAGCTCGAAATCGCTTCATGGAGCGCCGTTTTATTAGCAGCAACCTTTTCAGCAGCTTTTTCTACAGCTTTTTCAACAGTTGCTTTAGGAGCTTCTACTGTTGTTTCTTCTGCTGCTTGCTTAACTTCAGCTTCTTTTTGAACTGGAGCTTGATCCTTCTTATCCTCAACCTTATCAGTTAAGTCAGTTGCCTGTTTCACTGTAATGGCAGTCTCATCTACCTGCTTAGTTTCATTGGCAGATACTGCACCATTTCCAAGAAACATCAAACCAGCTGCAATCGCTACTGACGCTGCTCCAAAGCTATATTTACGAATCCCATAACGGATGTATTTTTCTACTCTAAAATCTTGTTGTTGCTTGCCTTTCATCGAGACTAACAACCTCCTTTTATTTTCATCATGTTAGTTAAAAATTTCCCAAAAAATCCCTCGACAACTTTTTACATAATTGAGAGGAAATTTTATATAATTCACAATTAACATGTATATAAAGAATATCACACTTATACTTAACAATCAAATTATTTGTCTCAAATTTTTAAACAATCCATATTTTAGCATCTATAATTTAACTTTACATTTTTCCTGAATTATCAGCATTTCATAAGAGTCATAACTTTTTAAAATTGTCGCTTTTGTTTCTATTTTCTGAATATTTACTAATCTCTTTTCAAAATTAAATCTTCGTTAGTTTGTATCAGTATTTTGTATATTTATTTAAAATTAACTTTGTAAAACGATTACTTTATCTCATTTTTATATGTTTTCCTTTTATCATTTAACTTTAGAAAGACGATTGCAAAACTTTCTACCAACTTTTGAGGTTTTCCGAGATAGTTGAATAATGAAGTATAGTGAAATAAAACAAAAAAACGAGCACTTTCGCACTCGTTCTCTGATATAAACTACTGATTAAAGTGAGTTTACGTCAACTTTGATACCAACACCTTGAGTAGTTGTGATAGTCAAGTTTGTTACGTAAGTTCCTTTAGCTGTAGCTGGTTTTGCTTTTTGGATTGTTTCGTTGAAAGCTTTGAAGTTTTCAACCAATTTTTCAGCTTCAAATGATACTTTACCGATGATTGCTTGAACGTTACCTGCACGGTCAGCACGGTAAGTGATTTTACCACCTTTAGACTCTTCAACTGCTTTAGCAACATCCATAGTTACAGTACCAGTTTTAGGGTTAGGCATCAAGTTACGTGGTCCAAGGACACGTCCAAGACGTCCAACAAGAGCCATCATGTCAGGTGTAGCGATAACTACGTCGAAGTCCAACCAACCGTCGTTGATTTTAGCAACAAGGTCATCTTCACCAACAAAGTCTGCACCAGCAGCTTTTGCTTCTTCAGCTTTTGCACCACGTGCGAAAACAAGAACGCGTGAAGTTTTACCAGTACCGTTTGGCAATACCATTGCTCCACGGATTTGTTGGTCAGCTTTTTTAACGTCGATGTTCAAGTTGTAAGCAACTTCTACAGTTGCGTCAAATTTTGCAAAGTTAGTTTCTTTTGCAAGTGCTACAGCTTCTTCTACGCTGTATGCTTTTGTGCTGTCGATTTTCTCAAGAGCAGCACGAAGTTGTTTGCTTTTTTTAGCCATTTTCTATTCTCCTTGTAAGTGGTTCAATCGATTTTCATCTCCCACGTCACTCCTCGAAATGATGAAGTCTTGCGGGTTATATTGGGGTGTTATTGATTAGTCAACAACAGTGAATCCCATAGAACGAGCAGTACCTTCGATCATACGCATTGCAGACTCTACGTTTGCTGCGTTCAAATCTGGCATCTTAGTTTCTGCAATTTCTTGTACTTGTGCACGAGTAACTGTAGCAACTTTAGTTTTGTTAGGTGTACCTGATCCTTTTTCAACACCTGCAGCTTTTTTCAAAAGAACAGCAGCTGGTGGTGTTTTAGTGATGAAAGTAAATGATTTATCTTCGTAAACTGAGATAACAACTGGAATGATCATACCAGCTTGGTCAGCTGTACGAGCGTTGAACTCTTTTGTGAATCCCATGATGTTGATACCAGCTTGACCAAGAGCAGGTCCAACCGGTGGAGCTGGTGTAGCTTTACCAGCAGGGATTTGCAATTTTACAAGTTTTTCGACTTTTTTAGCCATTTTTAAATCCTCCTTTGTGGTTTTGGCGGTAATTAAAGATTTTTACCTCCCACAAGCATGCTTTACACATACTCATCTATTATACACTATTTATCTAGAATTGCAAGAGAAAAGTTTATTTTTTAATCGACGTAATCTCCGCCTTCAAAGCCGTAGTATTCTTCCAAACTGAGACCACTGGCAGCTATTTCTTTGGCTTCTTTTCCGACATATCGAAGGTGCCATTCTTCAGCCATATAGCCTGTTTCTTTTTCTTTACCTTTTAGATAACGGACAACAAAGCCATAATCAGCTGCATGGTCCAAGAGCCATTGAGCCGCTTTTTCTTCTGTTACTAAATCACCATCAGTCCCAATAACATCAAAGGCCAAGCCTGTCTGGTGCTCACTATAGCCAGGTCGGGCAGAGTAACGGTCAGCTGCTGCCTTCCCATCTTGGTTGACATAATCTTGATAGAGCTTAGTCTGAGTTTCATAACTTCTAAAACCACTGTAATGATCGCTAATTGGGAAACCTGCCTCTTGCATAGCTTTGATGAGTTTGACCAACTCAGCCTTAGCTGTTGGATTTTCCCCTGGATTGTAGTCTTTTGACAATGGGTAGTGTTTATTGGCTACGATGATTTCATCGTATTTCCCTTGGATGCTGTAGTAGTCTCCTTTATTAACCACTTCTGCTTTTTTCTGAGCAGCTCCTTGAGACTTACTTCCGACTGTTCCATCAGCTTTAGCTGTTTGTTCTGTCTTAGCTGCGCCATCTTCATTTTTTGTTTTTTCTTGTGAACAAGCCGCTAGACTCAAGGCTAGCAAGGCTGTCAAGATAAGGTATCTTTTTTTCATTTCTACTCCTTTATTTCTAATAGGTTATCTACTTCTGACGATAAACATTCGACTAATCTTTTAATCTCATCCGTTTTTACTTGGTATGTTTCTGCTGTCATTTCTTCAAAGGGAACCCACCAGACTGGACCACGTCCCTTGAGACCGTGACCATTCATGTCACCTCTTCGTCTAGGGAACAGATGCCAATGAAGATGAGCATCGCCATTTCCTAGCAGTTCAATATTCATTTTCTCAGCAGCAAAAGCCTTAGCAACTGCCTCTTGGACCACACTCATTTCTTCTAGAAAATGGAGTCTTGTCTCCTTTTTCAAATGGTGCAATTCGGTGACATGTTCCTTGGCTAGAAAGAGGCTATAGCCTGCAAAATACTGGTGGTCTCCAATGACCACATAGCCTGTTTCCAACTCTTTGACAAAATAGGGATTTTCTCCCTTCTTGATGAGCTCAATTCTCTGGCAAATCAAACACATATTAGTCTACCAATTCGCTCTTAAGATAAGCATCGACCATTCGTTCTGTTGCGACCACCGAGTCAATATGAGTACGCTCATAAGAATGACTAGACTCGATACCAGCACCGAGAAGGGCGTGTTTGACTTCTGCCCCTGCAGACATAGCTGCTGAAGCGTCCGAACCATAAAATGGATAGATATCGAGCTTAAATGGAATACCTTGCTCTTTAGCCAAAGCAACCAAATGTTGACGGAAGTCATAGTGATAAGGGCCTGAAGCATCCTTGACACAGATAGACACTGTGTACTCATCTGTCTGCTGGTCATCACCCATGGCTCCCATGTCCACAGCCAGATATTCGACTACTTGAGCAGGAATATTAGAGTTAGCCCCATGCCCCACTTCTTCAAAGACTGAAAAAGCAAAATGGGTTGTTACTGGCAATTCAATCTTCTCTTCCTTATAAATACGAAGCAGGTTAAGCAAAATCGCTGCGCTGACCTTATCGTCCAAATGACGAGACTTGATAAAACCTGTCTCTGTCACGACGGTTCGTGGATCAAAGCTGATAAAATCACCGACCTCAATACCAAGAGCACGAATTTCTTTTTCACTGGTTACTTTGGCGTCCAAACGCACTTCCATATTATCCTGCGTGCGTTCTGCAGTTCCTGCATCCTTATAGACATGGCAAGAAGTTTGGTGGATGAGGATGGTTCCTGATACTTTTTGACCTGTGCTAGCCACATGAACGGTACAGTTTTCACCTTCAATCATGTTCCAAGGAAAACCACCGATACGGTCCATTTTGAGACGACCGTCTGGTTTGACAGCACGGACAATGGCCCCCAGCGTATCCACATGGGCAGTCACATAGCGATGCTCTTCATCATTTTGACCTTTAATGGTCACATTGACACCGCCCTTAGCTGTGCGAACCGGCTGGTAACCAAAACCTTCTAGAGTCTTGACTAAATAGTCCGAAATCTCCCGAGTAAAACCAGTTGGCGACTCAATGGCGGTCAGTTCTTTGATATATTCTACTGTTTGATTCATTTCTTCACCTCTTTTGCTACCTATTATAACACATTTATCATCGGATAAAAAAAGAAAATCACTCCTGTAGACTTGGCTACAAAAGTGATTTTAATGATTATTCCATTTCAAAAACATCGCTTTCTTGCTTGTTTGGTAGAACCAATGAGAGCAAGATTCCGACAATAGCTGGTACCAACCATGGGAGTGATGCCTTGGCGAAAGGAAGAGCGTTTACAAGATTTGCAAGAAACTCAACCTTAAACGAGCTTCCTAATACGCTTGCAATGGCAATAGCTGTAACGACTGCAATTGTCAACTGCATACCTGGTTTTGAAAGGGCAACAAATTTGTTGACAATGACAATCATAACGATAGCAATCGTGATTGGGTACAAGATAACCAGTACAGGGATTGAGTACTTGATAATCGCATCAAGACCCAAGTTGGCAATAGCAAATCCAATCAAGGTAAAGGCTGTCGCATAAACCTTATAGCTGATTTGTGGGAAACGTTCATTAAAGAACTCAGCTGTAGACACAATCAAACCAACCGTTGTTGTGAAGCAGGTTACGGTAACCATGGCTGCAAGGAAGAGTTGGGCTGTTGAGCCAAAGATTTCTTGAGTGGCTTGTGACAAGATGTAAACACCTGGTGTTCCACCTTTCATTGCTTCAGCTGGTACTGGGAAATGATTTCCAAGGAAACCTAAACCGATATAAAGAGCACTGAAGGCAAGGGCAACAACGATACCAACCACCCAAATAGTTGAAATGTATTCTTTCTTACTTGAAAATCCAAGTTGTTTCAAGGTTTGAACTGCGATTACGCTAAAGGCAACTGAGGCAAGGGCATCCAAAGTATTATAACCTTCTAGGAAACCTGTACCAAAGGCAGAAGCTTGATAAGCAGCTGAAGCAGCTTGAGGACTTGTTCCACCGTATTTGAAAGCTCCCAGAACAACCAAGATAACAATCAAAATCGCAAAAACTGGTGTTAAAATACGGCCGATACGGTCCAAGATTTTTGATGGATTAAGCGAAATCAAATAGGCTGCCGCAAAATACAGAACCGTAAAGACAATCAAACCAAGACCTTTATTTGCATCCGACAAAAGGGGGCTAATCCCTACTTCGTAAGCTGTTGTAGCAGTACGTGGAATAGCAAAGAATGGACCGATTGACAAATAAAGAACTGAGAGGTAAAGAGTCGCAAACCAAGGCGCTATCTTTGTTGAAATCTCGTAGATATATCCTTTAGGATTTAGCGTTCCAATAATCAGAGTCAAGACGGCGATACCGACGCCTGAAAAGACAAAACCTGCGATGGCAGGAAGAAAATGTTCTCCAGATAGAGCACCTAGAGAAGGCGGAAAAATCAAGTTCCCCGCACCAAAAAATATTCCAAACAGGAGCAAACCTGTTAGGGCACCTTTTTTAGCCATGAAAATCTCCTTCATATTTATAAAATACTGACCTAGTATATCATGAATAGGAGTATGAAAAAAGCTTCACGAAGTAAATATTGAATGTTTTCAAGATTCTTAAAAATGAGAATTGTCTAAAAATAAAATTCTCCTACCCAGTCCACACCAAGTAGGAGAAAATTCTAATGTTTATACTCTTCGAAAATCTCTTCAAATCACGTCAGCTTCACCTTGCCGTACTCAAGTACAGCCTGCGGCTAGCTTCCTAGTTTGCTCTTTGATTTTCATTGAGTATTAAAGTTCTTCAAAGGCCATCATGCCACCTTGTACATTGATAACCTCATAACCTTGTTCTGATAAGAATTGGCAAGCACGCGCAGATCTCATTCCAGATTTACAAATAACATAATGTAACTGGTCCTTGTCCAACTGATCATAGATATCGGCTAATTGACTCAGAGGAAGATTCTGAGCACCTTCTAAATGAAGAGCTTCAAACTCATCCACTTCTCTCACGTCCACTAAAGAAAGTTGGTCATTTTGGTAAAGCTGGTAAAATGCGTCAAAGGCTATTTCTTTCATTCTTTTTCTCCTAATACTCTTCGAAAATCTCTTCAAACCACGTCAGCGTCGCCTTACCGTAGGTATGGTTACTGACTTCGTCAGTTCTATCCACAACCTCAAAGCTGTACTTTGAGCAGCCTGCGGCTAGCTTCCTAGTTTGCTCTTTGATTTTCATTGACTATAAAATGGTTTTAATTCTTTCTTTCAAATCCGGCACCACTTCTGACTCAAACCAAGGATTTTTAGCCATCCAGATTTGATTTCGCGGTGAGGGGTGAACTAGTGGAAAATAGGTTGGCAAGTAGTTCTGGTAGTGTTTTACCCGTTCTGTCACCTTGCCACTGACTTTCTCCTGTAAATAGTAGGCTTGGGCATATTGGCCAATCAAGAGAGTCAATTGGATATCTGGTAATTCTTGCAAGAGCTGTGGATGCCATTTTTCAGCAAAGCCAGTTCTCGGTGGCAGATCACCTGACTTGCCATGCCCTGGAAAGTAGAAATCCATAGGCAAAACAGCAAAATATCCTGAATTGTAAAAAGTATCTTCATCCACACCTAGCCAGTCTCTCAGACGGTCACCACTCTTATCTTTCCAGTAAAGGCCTGCTTCTTGGGTTTTAAGTCCAGGTGCCTGACCGATGATATTGATGCGAGCAGTCTTTGGCGCTGCAAAGAGAGGCTCAATGCCACGCTCTGTATAGCTGGCATTCTGCGGATCTGCCATAATAGCCTGTTTGATTCTTTCAATTTGAGACATCTACTTTCCCTCCAAAAAGAAGTCTAAGCATACAATCTCAGACTTCTATCGTTTTATTTGATCAATTCGTAAATAGCTTCGGCATAGATTGCTGCTGCTCGGAAGAGATCGTCCAAGGCGATAAATTCATTGGCTTGGTGCATGGTGTCAATTGAGTCTGGGAACATGGCACCATAGGCAACACCTCGTTCTAGCAAGCGACCAAAGGTTCCACCACCGATAACTTGCTCGTGACCTTTAAGACCAGTTTGTTTTTCATAAACATTCAACAAGGTTTGCACAAGTGGATCTTCCATTGGCACATAGTGAGGCGTATGACCATGTTCAGAAAGGCTAACAGAAGCAACCGGCAAGTTTTCAAGGATTGACTTGATTTGTTCTGGACTTGTTCCTTTTGGATAGCGGATATTAAGGGCAATGGTATTGTCAGCACTTGTTTCATCGAAGCGGAAGACACCGGCATTCATAGAAAGAGCACCCATCTTTTCATCCACATGAGCAATCTTGAGATTTTCACCCTCATGATCGTTCAAGAGAATTTTACCAGCGATGTCAAGGTAGTCTTTGGCTGAACCAGCAAAGTCAAACTGGCTAAGGAAGAGGGCTAGGTAAGTCGCACCATTGACACCTGAAGCAGGCATAGCACCGTGGGCTGATTTACCAATAATCGTCACCTTGTATTGACCAGCTTCTTCTTGGAGTTCTCCTCTAAGTTTGTGTTCTGTAACAAAGGCATCTAGTTTCCCTTGCAAGTCAGTCAAGTCACCTGAAACAACTGCTGTTGCTGATTCTGGTACCATGTTTTCACGCAGTCCACCTGTGAAGCTATGAAGACGTGCAGCACCTGTATTTTCACCTGTAAAGTGGAGGTATTCAGTAATATTTCCTTTTTCACCATTGATGATAGGGAATTCAGCATCAGGAGAGAAACCAAAGTCTGGCTTGGCAAGTCCTACGTGCTCGAAGTAGTAGTCCATATCTGCCCAGCCTGATTCTTCGTCTGTTCCGACAATAAAGCGAACCTTTTTAGAAGTTGGAAGGCCCAATTCTTTGATGATTTTCAAACCATAGTAACAAGCTGTTGTAGGTCCCTTGTCATCTGAAGCCCCACGCGCATAAAGGCGACCGTCTTTGATAGTTGGGGTGTAAGGGTCTGTGTCCCAACCGCTACCAGCTGGCACCACGTCCATGTGGGCAAAGATTCCGAGGACTTCTTCTCCATCACCAAACTCAAAATGTCCTGCGTAGTTATCAACATTCTTAGTTGGATATCCATCACGGTCTGCGATTTCAAGGAATTTCTCCAAGGCTTTTACCGGCCCAGGTCCAAATGGATGCTCAGCATCAACCTTGCTATCATCTCGTTCTGAGTTGATTTCCAAAAGGCTAAACAAGTCAGCCAAGAGGTCTTCTTTGCGTTTTTCTACTTCTGCTGTAAAATCAATTGCTGTCATTTTTTCTTCTTTCTATCTTTTCTCGATGATTTCATCTACTGGCAAGCGGTAGCTTGGTTCCAATTTTTCATCTGTGTAACCCACTGTAATCAAGAGTTCCGGGCGGAAACGGTCTTCGATGTCCAAAACTTCGTTGATTTTTGATTTGTCAAAACCAAGGATCAGATTTGATCCGATTCCTTGGTCTGTCAATGCAAGAACCAAGTTCATAGCAACCAAACCTGCATTGAGAGCTAGGTAGTCGCTGACCTGTTGTTCATTGTAACGTGCAAATTCAGCTGGCAAATTTTTCATGAAGTATTGAAGTTGCTCTTCAGAGAAGTTATTAGCACCACCAACTCGGGCAATCTTGCGGGCACGTTTTGCAAGATCAGTATCTGTAAACAAGGCAATGGTTACAGGCGCTGATGATACCTGTTCAAAGTTCGAGCCGTAAGCCAATTTTGCTAGTTCGGCATTTTTCTCACGTACAACCACAAATTTCCAAGGCTGGCTGTTGTGGGCACTTGGGGCCAAGGTTGCAATTTCGATAGCCGTACGTACATCCTTTGGATCAACCGGCTTATCAGTAAACTGCTTAGTCGCATGACGTTTTTTATTTAATTCAAGAAATTTCATAATCGATTTCCTTTTCTAATTCTACTGCTTCCATTCTACCATAATTTGAAAGAGCTTGCAGGGATTTTTCATGATTAAGTTTTTTTATCACAACCATAAAAAATATATACTGGTTCATCAGGAAAGTTTCTGATAAACTAGCAAGTACTTTACATTTGAATGGAAACATTATGAAAAAATTTAGCCTATTACTAGCTATACTCCCCTTTTTAGTTGCCTGCGGGAATCAAGCCACACCCAAAGAGACAGGCACTCAAAAGACAATCGTCGTTGCTACAGCTGGCGATGTGCCACCATTTGACTACGAAGACAAGGGCAATCTGACAGGCTTCGATATTGAAGTTCTAAAGGCAGTGGATGAAAAACTCAGCGACTACGAGATTCAATTTCAAAGAACTGCCTGAGAAAGTATCTTCCCAGGACTTGATTCTGGTCACTATCAAGTAGCAGCTAATAATTTGAGTTACACAAAAGAGCGTGCTGAAAAATACCTTTACTCACTTCTAATTTCGAACAACCCCCTCGTCCTTGTCAGCAACAAGAAAAATCCTCTGACTTCACTTGACCAAATCGCTGGCAAAACAACACAGGAGGATACTGGAACTTCAAACGCTCAATTCATCAATAACTGGAATCAAAAACACACTGACAATCCCGCTACTATCGATTTTTCTGGAGAGGATATCGGTAAACGAATCTTAGACCTCTCTAACGGTGAATTTGATTTCCTCGTTTTTGACAAGGTATCCGTTCAAAAGATTATCAAGGATCGTGGTTTGGACCTTTCTGTGGTTGACTTGCCTTCTGCCGACAGCCCCAGCAACTATATCGTTTTCTCAAACGACCAAAAAGAGTTTAAAGAGAAATTTGATAAAGCGCTCAAAGAACTCTATCAAGACGGAACACTTGAAAAACTTAGCAATACGTATCTAGGAGGCTCTTACCTCCCAGATCAATCTCAGTTACAATAATACTCTTCGAAAATCTCTTCAAACCACGTCAGCTCTATCTGCAACCTCAAAACAGTGTTTTGAGCAGCCTACGGCTAGCTTCCTAGTTTGATCTTTGATTTTCATTGAGTATAAGATATAAAAAAGCGATTGGACCAGCCAATCGTTTTTAGTTTGCACAATTCTATGAAGCAAGTTTTCTTTAATCATGTCCTGTATCTGTTTGGTAATCTACTCTCTCTTCCGCCACTTGAGCTAATTCCACTTCTTCCTGCGGGTTCAACTTCCTCTGCACAGCCTCTGCAACGGCTCTAGGTACTCCAACATCGACAATCTCATCCACACTGGCTTCCTTGATTTTAGTTAGAGACTTGAAATGCTTCATGAGATTCTGCTTGCGTTTAGGTCCCAGCCCTTCAATTCCATCCAGTTGTGATGAAAAAGAATTTTTGGAGCGTAGTTGACGGTGGAAGGTGATGGCAAAGCGGTGGACCTCATCTTGGATACGTTGGAGCAGGAAAAATTCCTGAGAATTGCGAGACAACTCCACCACCTCAAGCGGATCTCCAAAGAGCAATTCATGGGTTTGGTGCTTGTCATTTTTTTGCAAACCTGCAATGGGAATATCCAAACCCAGTTCCTCTTGTATGACTTGCTTGGCGATATTGACTTGACCTTGTCCCCCATCGATGACAATCAAATCTGGAGGAGTCAAACCGTCACGCTGTACCCGACCATAGCGTCTGCGGATGACCTCTCTCATGCTGGCATAATCGTCTGGCCCAACGACAGTCTTGATTTTATACTTACGATAATCTTTTTTACTTGGTTTGCCGTTGACAAAGACCACCATAGCTGAAACAGGACTAGTTCCCATAATATTAGAATTATCGAAGGACTCGATTCGAACTGGAGCCGGAATTTGAAGCAAACGTCCTAAATTTTCAATAGCTCCTTGGGTCTTTTCGACTGATTTTTCTAGCAGGTTGAACTTCTGCTCTAGACTGACTCGAGCATTCTTTATAGCCAAATTGACCAGTTGCTTTTTCTCTCCACGCTGAGGCTTAAGAATCTTGGTGTCTACCAAAGCCTTGACAGCTTCCTCATCAATATCCAGCGGAATCAATACCTCATTTGGAACCAAATGGGATTTTTCTTGATAGAATTGTCCCACATAGGTCAAAAAGTCCTCATCCGGATCATTGTAGTAGGGAAAAAGATTAACATCGCGCTCAATAAGCTTGCCCTGACGAACAAAGAAAACCTGAACACACATCCATCCCTTGTCCACATAGTAGCCAAAGACATCCCGATTTTGGAGATCCTTTGCCATGACCCGTTGCTTGGTTCGAAGCGTTCCAATGGCCTGAATCAGATCACGGTATTCCGCTGCACGTTCAAATTCCATAGTCTGAGCTGCCGCTGCCATCTTGCCCTTGAGGTCATCGATAATTTGATCATCCTGCCCTTTTAGGAAATCAGAAACCTCCTGAGCCATAGACTTGAAATAGTCCTCATCCTTCTTACAGATGGTGTGGGCCATACATTGACCGATATGGTAGTAAAAACAGACCTTAGACGGCGGATTGGTACACTTTCTAAAAGGGAAAATCCGATCCAGTAGCCGCTTGATTTCATTGGCTGCCCCTACATCTGGATAAGGTCCAAAGTAGAGACCGCCGTCCTTCTTGACCTGACGGGTGATAATCAAGCGAGGATAGCGTTCATTGGTGATTTTGATGAAAGGATAGGACTTATCATCCTTGAGCATGATATTGTACTTAGGCTTGTTTTCCTTGATCAGGTTGATTTCTAGGAGAAGCGCCTCAATATTAGACTCCGTAACGATAAATTCAAAATCCACAATCTCAGACACCAAGGCCTCTGTTTTGGTATCATGACTTCCGCGGAAATAAGATCTCACGCGGTTACGCAGATTTTTTGCCTTTCCTACATAGATAATGGTGCCGTTTTTATTCTTGTGAATGTAGCAACCAGGGCTGGTCGGCAAGAGCTCTAGTTTTGATTTAATCAAGTTATTCATAGTTCCATTATAGCAAAAAAGTAGGGAAAGATTGTTCCCTACTCACTAGTCTCATATATTTTTCGAAGGTTTGCAACATCCACTTCCTGGATACCATAAAAGGAACCCGCAGGTTGCATGACAGACTTTTCATCTGTATGGTCCAAGCCAATCGCATGACCCAACTCATGTTCTGCCGTATGGACAATGCGCTCATAGGAATAGCCATAGTCAGGATTGGACAGATAATAGTGATTCAACCGTACCGTGACAGACAAGAATTGCCCTGTTAAAAGATTGGTCTGACTTTCTGCCTCTCCTGCCACAGGAGTACCTCCGTCATTCATCTCCGTAGCCAAGATATCTGCTTTGCTGGACTCGGTGACAATTTCAAAGTTAAAAGCACCCGTTTGATTCCAATTCTGAATCGCTTCTACATAAGCTTCTTGAAAGCGTGAATCCATCTGCGGATCTAGGTAAATACGAGCAGAAGCCTGCGGCCACCTTCCTTCAGAGTGTTGGTGGCTATCTGTCTGGTTCAACTTAGGCAGTTGCCCTGTTTTTTCCCATTGATTGATACTTTGTTGACCAATTTTTACTGACCGCTCTGCTTGCTTTAGCGCTCCTTGAAAATCCCCGTTCAGATACCAGAGAAGACCGAAAGCAAGAGCACATAAGAGCACGACTATCCAAACCAGGCGCCAAAACAAACGCCACACAAAAGAAAAGAAAGCCCCTATCAAACGAAAAATCCAGCGCATGTCCCTCCACCTTTCTAGCAAATAAAGACTATTTTACTAAAACAAGCTGAAAGAAAGCTAAATTATGACAATCTCTCTTCTAATTTGAAATCGATTGGTAGGGTTGCTAAAAATCTTTCCAATTGTTTTTCCCAGTAGTACCATTCGTGAGTTCCAGCGCTATGGCTATAGGTCACATCAAATCCAAGTTTTTTGAGGTTTTTCACTGCCAGATTATTGGCTTCGTACAAGAAATCCTGTTCACCACACCAAGCCCAAAGTTTGGTCTTTTTATCCGATTTTTTAGCCAGACTTTCTAGAGAATAAGGACTAGTTGTCCAATCTTTAATCTCCCCAAAAACACCTCTCCAGTAAGCTGGTGTCCCCAAATTTTGGCTCTCAGGAGAAAAATCTTGAAAACTAAGGGCGCCTGAAAAACTAGCTGCGTGAGAAAAACGATTTGTAGCAAGAGCCAGTTTGAAGCAGCCGTAGCCTCCCATGGAGAGACCAGCGATAAAGGTCTTTTCACGCTTGCTAGTCATATTAGGGAAGAAGCGTTTCAGAACCTGTGGCAATTCCTCTGCTAGAGCTGTGTAATAGTCAAAACCATATTGGGTATCGGTATACCAACCGTTGCTGGTATTGGGCATGACAACAATGAGATTGGTTCCTCGAAGCAAGCGTTCTACATTGGTCCGCTTGAGCCAACTATTATGATTACCAGACATCCCGTGCAAGAGGTACAAGACGGGGATATCTGTACAATCTGGTTCTTCCACTCGATTGGCATCAGGATAGAGGACATTCACTCCCCACTCCATATCCAAAACTTGTGAGTAATACTCGATTTTCATTACTGCCATAATTTTTTCCTCTATTTTTCTATAAGAAAAAGCCGAAATTCGACTTTCTCTCTGTTTATTTCAACAATTATTTTGCTTCCATGACTACTGGTAAAATAGCTGGACGACGCTTGGTTTGGTCAAAGAGATACTTGGTCAGATTATCACGAACCTTCCCTTTGAGATCTGCCCAGTCAAAGTCATCTCCTTGAAGATAGTCTTCTACCGTTTGGTTAATCAATTCTGAACTTTCACGGAGAATATCACGACTCTTCTTGAGATAAACAAATCCACGCGTGTGCACACGAGCCTTGGCCACAATTTTCTTCTCACGACGGTTAACGGTGATTGCGACGATGAAAATTCCATCTTCTGACAAGACCTTACGATCACGAAGAACCACATTACCAACATCACCAATAGCATTCCCGTCAATCAAGACATCCCCTGCCGAAACCGCTCCAGCTGGGACAAAGTCTCCATTCTCATAAGCCATGCTGGTTCCCTTTTTAGGGATAAAAATGCGTTCTGGCAACATTCCAACTGCCATAGCAGCCTTAGCATGAGCATCTAACTCACGATATTCCCCTTGAATTGGGAAGAGATACTTGGGTTGCAAGAGGTTGATCATCAACTGCAAGTCACGCGCATTTCCGTGACCTGACACACGCAAACTTTGGGTGATCAGTTTAACAACCCCGCCAGCTTGATAAATCATGTTTTCCACACGCGCCATGACAGCTTCTTTGGCGATAGACGGTGTCGTTACAATATAGACCAGGTCACCGTCCTTGATTTCCACATAACGGTGGCGGCCAATCGACATCTTGCGAAGACCATTGATTGGCTCACCCATACGACCTGTCTCAAGGATGATCAACTCATGGTCTTCAAAACGAGACATATCTTTTGGCTTAATCAAAAGACTCTCGTTAGCTAGAGACAATTTCTTAAGACGAATAGCAGTACGGACGATATTTTCAATATCAAATCCTGTCAAGACCACACGACGGCCTGTTGCATCCGCAGCGTCAAACACCTGCTGGATACGAGAGAGGTTGCTAGCTACTGCTGCAACAATGATACGACCATCCCAGTCCGAAATGGTTTGAGTGATCTCGTCCCCAACTTCACTTTCGCTAGCCACTTGGATATTACTGTCCGCATTGGCTGAATCGCTAAGAAGAGCTAGAACTCCATCACGACCGATTTCTGCCAAACGAGCGAAGTCTGTGGCATAAGATTCACTAGCTGTCTGGTCAAATTTGAAGTCACCTGTATAAACGATACTACCCTCAGCTGTCTTCAAGACAACACCCAGACTCTCTGGGATAGAGTGGGTCGTACGGAAGAAGGACACCACTGTCCCTCCAAAATCAATCTCCGTATCCTCATCGATAACATGGAAATCATTGAATTTCTTAACTGTGTCATTTCCTTTGACAAAAAGTTTGGCCAACTCAATGGTCAGCTCAGACCCAAATACAGGCACCTTGGCTTCAGCCAAGAGATAAGGCAGAGCACCAATGGCATCCGCATGGCCGTGGGTCAAGAAAACCCCAGCAATACGGTCGCTATTTTCAAAAAGGTAATCCATATTGGGAATGACTACGTCCACCCCTAGTTGTTCATTTTCAGGGTATTTCAGACCTGCATCCAAAACGAAAATAGACCCATCGATTTCAGCGATATACATATTTTTCCCGTTTTCACGTACACCACCAAGTGTTGTTAAACTGATATTACTCATTTTTCCTCCGAAAGCTTAATTTATCTTGATTATAGGGTTGCTTGCCCTCTTATTCTAAAAGCACTACTTTTAGCCGAACCTTTTCCTACCATTATACCATTTTTTTAATGATTTTCAAAATGAAGATTTGTTTTCAAAAAAGAGCTGGTTTCCCAACTCTTTCCTATGATCTACTCTTTTTCCATTAAAAAGTCATAAATTTCTTGCACAGTTCCTAGTGCCATTATTTCTTGGTCTTTGACGGTTTGTTTGAGATTTTGGTAAATCTGACTTTCTCCGATTTCCCGCTTTGGTGCCTCTTTATTGACTGTCATGACACCATCTTTGATCTTCACAAAGCCTAGCTCTTCAAATACTTGAATCATCTTGACTAGCAAGATTTGTTGAATATTAAGATAAGTAGCCAAATCTTTCAGCTTGTAGCGAATATCAAACTCTGGAAACTGGTAGATGGTCTTGTACAATTTGGCAAACTGTTCTCTGGTCCCATAGCCTGTTAGATAATAGGCCTTGTCAATATCATTTTTGAAATAAACAGCAGAGAAATTCTGTTCCTGAAAAATGTTCTTCAGCTGAGTAATATCCTCTGGAATGTTTTTTACGACAACAGCTTCACTAGTCGCCAGATTCGGCAATTCTCCAGCAAAATCCAAGACTGGAACTCCTTCTGGCAAGACTGCATTCTTCCCACGGATGTTAAAGAGTTGAACACCCTCCACACGCGCATCCACCATCATCAACTGCAGGGCAGTTTGGCCATTCCATTGGTTGACAGACAATTTGACTGCCAGCTCTAGATTCTTGGTTTGAGAAAACTCTGTCGCCCATCTGCCTTGGCCAAAGGCCACCACTTCAAAACTAGCCTCACCCTTAGAAATTTTCAGTTTGAGATGGGCATTGCCTGCCCCCATGGTACGGGCACTTTCGACCTGAAAATCCTTTATATAAAAGACAGGTTTCTGATTGTCCATGCCAAAAGGTGCCAAACGTTCAAAACTTTTGACCGTTTCCAAGCTAAGTGTCTCCAAATCCAGTTCTTCATCTAGATTTAACTTGTTCTTGCCAGCAGCATCTGCGCCTTTTTCACGGACATAATCTTCCAAAACCTGAGATAAATCTGAGAGTTTCTTCACTTCCAGCGTCATCCCAGCTGCACCAGCATGGCCACCAAAGGCGATGAAGAGGTCTCGATGAGGATCCAGAGCCTCAAAAATATCCACTGCTTCCACACTACGAGCACTACCCTTGGCACGACCGTCCTCTATATTAAGAACGATGACTGTCTGCCCTAGTTCTTCCAACAAACGACCAGCCACGATTCCTAGAACTCCAGGATTCCAGCCTTCCTTAGCCAAGACTTGGACCTTCTTCTCAGGTTCCACCATGGTCTTGGCTTCTTCGTATATTGACTGGACGATTTCCTTGCGCTCTTCGTTTTTCTGATGAATCATGAGGGCAATCTCATGCGCTTCCTCATCATCAAACCCAGTCAGCAAATCAATAGCAGGATTGGGATCATCCAAGCGGCCCAAGGCATTCAAACGAGGAGCAATCTGGAAACCAACCGTTTCTTCTGTCACTTCATTGGCAGCAATCCCAGCCATATCCAGCATTTCTTGTAAACCAATGCGCTGAGTATGTCCCAACATTTCCAGACCATACTGAACCAAGATACGGTTCTCATCTGTCAAACTAACCATATCAGCAATGGTACCAATAGCGACCAAATCAAGCAATTCCACTTGTACTTCTTCTAAAAGGGCACAAGCCAACTTGAAAGCCACTCCACAACCAGCCAAATATTTGAAAGGATAGTCCGCATCTGGATGTTCAGGATGGACAATAGCATAGGCATCTGGTAGGGTTTCAGGCATAGAATGATGGTCGGTCACAATGACATCTACTCCCATAGACTGGGCCAATTCAATAGCCTCATGACCCGCAACCCCATTATCCACCGTCACAATCAAGGAAATTCCTTCTTGCTCGATAAAGTATTTGTAAACACTTGCATTAGGTCCATAGCCATCAGTAAAACGATTAGGCAAGTAAACACGGCACTCGGCTCCAAGCTGTTCCAAACTTTCCTTCACAATCGAAGCTGAAGTCATGCCATCCGCATCGTAGTCTCCATAAATGAGAATATTTTCCCCTTCTTCAATAGCCTGACGAATCCGTTCCACTGCCTTGTCCATATCATGGAGCAGATAAGGGTCGTGCAAGTCCTCCAAGGAAGGTTCTAAAAACTTCTTCAGACTTTCTTGGTCCTGAATCCCTCTTTCAAATAATAACCGAGCCACCTCAGGACCCAGCCCAGCCTTCTTGGCTATCTTTGTAAAATCCGCATCTTCTACTTGCGGGGCAAACTGCCATTCATAAGTAGGTGTTATCAAAAAGACATCCACTCTTTCTAAGAATTCTATTGCTTCATTATAACATGATTTAGGCTTTTTCTCTATCCTGATTGCTTTCTACAAAAATTTTACTAACTTTTTTCTGATATGATTTGACAAGAAAAATCTTTTGGTGTAGAATCATGTTATAAAATCTAACACAAAGGAGATTCCTTATGGCTTTAGTAGAATTTGAACACGTCGAAAAATATTACGGAGACTACCACGCACTCCGCGACATCAATCTCCATTTTGAAAAAGGGCAAGTCGTTGTCCTCCTTGGACCTTCTGGTTCTGGGAAGTCCACTCTTATCCGTACGATTAATGGTTTAGAGGCTATCGACAAGGGAAGTCTTCTAGTAAATGGTCACCAAGTTGCTGGTGCCAGCCAGAAAGATTTGGTTCCTCTCCGTAAGGAAGTCGGCATGGTTTTCCAGCATTTCAACCTCTATCCACACAAAACGGTGTTAGAAAACGTAACACTCGCACCCATAAAAGTTCTAGGAATTGATAAAAAAGAAGCTGAAAAAACAGCCCAAAAATATCTGGAATTTGTAAATATGTGGGACAAGAAAGATTCTTATCCAGCCATGCTTTCTGGTGGACAAAAACAACGGATTGCCATCGCTCGTGGTCTTTCCATGCATCCTGAACTCCTCCTCTTTGATGAGCCAACATCTGCCCTTGATCCTGAAACCATCGGCGATGTTCTAGCAGTTATGCAAAAATTGGCCCACGATGGTATGAATATGATTGTCGTGACTCATGAAATGGGCTTTGCCCGTGAAGTTGCTGACCGCATCATCTTTATGGCTGACGGAGAAGTTTTGGTAGATACGACAGATGTTGATGACTTTTTCGACAATCCAAGCGAACCTCGTGCCCAACAATTCCTCAGCAAAATCATCAACCACGAAAGTGACAAAGTCAAATAAGGAGGCGCCTATGAAAAAGAAATTCTTTTTATCCGCATTATTGATTAGCCTTTTCGGCCTTGCTGCTGCAAAACCAGTCCAGGCTGATACCAGTGTCGCAGACATTCAAAAGAGAGGCGAACTAGTTGTCGGTGTCAAACAAGACGTTCCCAACTTCGGCTACAAGGATCCCAAGACAGGGACTTATTCTGGTATCGAAACTGACTTGGCCAAGATGGTAGATCATGAGCTCAAGGTCAAGGTTCGCTATGTGCCGGTTACAGCACAAACCCGTGGACCCCTCCTAGACAATGAACAGGTCGATATGGATATCGCAACCTTTACCATCACAGACGAACGCAAAAAACTCTATAACTTCACCAGTCCCTACTACACGGACGCATCTGGCTTTTTGGTCAATAAATCTGCCAAAATCAAAAGCATTGAGGATCTAAACGGTAAAACCATCGGAGTTGCCCAAGGTTCCATTACCCAACGCCTGATTACCCAACTGGGTAAAAAGAAAGGCTTGAACTTTAAATTCGTCGAACTTGGTTCCTACCCAGAATTGATTACTTCCCTTCATGCTCACCGTATTGATGCCTTTTCCGTTGACCGCTCGATTCTATCTGGCTATATCAGCAAACGCACAGTACTACTAGATGATAGTTTCAAGCCATCTGACTACGGTATCGTTACCAAGAAATCAAATACAGAGCTCAACAACTATCTTGATAACTTGGTCACCAAATGGAGCAAGGATGGTAGTTTGCAGAAACTTTATGACCGTTACAAGCTCAAACCATCTAGCCATACCGCAGATTAAGGAGGATACCCTATGACAGATTTATCATCTTGGACAGCCTATTTTCAGGATTTTGGACAATTTTTCAATGGATTCCTCTTCACCCTTGCCCTAGCGATCGGATCCTTTATCCTAGCCATGGTTTTGGGTATCTTCTTCGGAGCCATGTCGACTAGTAAACGTCCAATTTTGCGCATTTTAGCTCGTATCTTTGTCGAATTTTACCAAAACACTCCCCTCTTGGTGCAGTTTGTTATCGTTTTTTATGGTTTGCCTCTTATTAGTGACCATATCATCATGATTCCGATTTATTGGACAGCTATACTCTGCGTAGGGCTCTATCACGGTGCCTATATCGCTGAGGTTATTCGCTCAGGTATTCAGTCTATTCCTCGCGGTCAGATGGAGGCCGCCTTGTCGCAAGGTTTTACCTATATCAGCGCCATGCGCTTGATTATCTTACCTCAAGCCTTCCGTATCATTCTCCCTCCTTTGACCAACCAAATCGTCAACCTCATCAAGAACACCTCGACAGTCGCTATCATATCTGGAGTGGACTTGATGTTTGTGACCAAATCTTGGTCAGCTCTCAATGGAAACTACATTCCAGCCTTTTTAGGCGCTGCCCTTCTCTACTTTTCTCTTTGCTTTCCTGTTGCCCAGTTTGGTCGCAAGATGGAGCAAGCAAACAAAAAAGCCTATTCACTTTAGGAGGTTACTATGGAATCTATTTTAGAAGTTTTGACCCCAGATAACCTAGTCTTTATCTTTAAAGGATTTGGCTTGACCCTCTATATTTCTCTGATTGCTATCGTCCTCTCTACCCTCATCGGAACGGTGCTAGCCATCATGAGAAATGGCAAAAATCCTATCTTGCGCATTATTTCCAGTATTTATATCGAGTTTGTGCGCAACGTTCCCAACCTTCTCTGGATTTTCACTATCTTTTTAGTTTTCAAGATGAAATCCACTCCAGCAGGTATTACAGCCTTTACTCTCTTTACATCAGCGGCACTAGCTGAGATTATCCGAGGAGGTCTCAATGCCGTAGACAAGGGACAATACGAAGCAGGAATGTCACAAGGCTTCACTTCAGCCCAAATCCTCTACCACATCATTCTCCCACAAGCTATTCGCAAAATGTTGCCAGCCATCATTTCTCAGTTTGTAACCGTGATTAAGGATACCAGTCTTCTCTACTCTGTTATCGCCCTACAAGAACTCTTTGGAGCTAGCCAAATTCTCATGGGCCGTTATTTCGAACCAGAGCAGGTCTTCAGTCTGTATATCCTGATTGCCCTCATCTACTTCAGCTTTAACCTAGCCATTTCTAGCCTGTCTCATATGCTAGCAAAACGCTGGCAACAAGCTGCAGAATAATAAATTAGCTCTCCAGTTAAATTGGAGAGTTTTTTTGATTATAGTAGATATTTATAGACCTCAATTTGACACCATACATTTTCTATGATAAAATGTAACAAATTTGTTTACAACAAATCAAAATCTTAATGAAATGGAATTTTTTATGAAATCACTCAAAGGAATACTTTTTATCATAACTAGTTTTATATTGACTATTTTGACTTGGATGAGCACTTCTCCCCAATTCATGATTCCAGGACTAGCTTTAACAAGCCTATCTCTGACTTTTATCCTAGCCACTCGTCTCCCGATAATAGAAAGCTGGTTTCACTGTTTGGAGAAGGTCTACACCGTCCACAAATTTACAGCCTTTCTCTCCATCATCCTACTAATCTTTCATAACTTTAGTATGGGCGGTTTGTGGGGCTCTCGCTTAGCTGCTCAGTTTGGCAACCTTGCCATCTATATCTTTATCAGCATCATACTGGTCGCCTATTTAGGCAAATACATCCAATACGAAGCTTGGCGATGGATTCACCGCCTAGTTTACCTGGCTTATATTTTCGGACTCTTTCACGTATACATGATGATGGGTAATCGTCTCCTTACATTTAATCTTCTAAGTTTTCTTGTTGGTTGCTATGCCCTTTTAGGGTTACTAGCTGGTTTTTATATCATTTTTCTATATCAAAAGATTGGCTTCCCCTATCTAGGGAAAATTACCAATCTCAAACGCTTAAATCACGATACTAGAGAAATTCAAATCCATCTTAGCAGACCTTTCAACTATCAATCAGGACAATTTGCCTTTCTAAAGATTTTCCAAGAGGGCTTTGAAAGTGCTCCGCATCCCTTTTCTATCTCAGGAGGTCATGGTCAAACTCTTTACTTTACTGTCAAAAGTTCAGGCGACCATACCAAGAATATCTATGATAATCTTCAAGTCGGCAGCAAAGTAAGTGTAGACAGAGCTTACGGACACATGATTATAGAAGAAGGACGAGAAAATCAGGTTTGGATTGCTGGAGGCATTGGGATTACCCCCTTCATCTCTTACATCCGTGAACATCTTATTTTAGATAAACAGATTCACTTCTACTATAGCTTCCGTGGAGAGGAAAATGCAGTTTATCTAGATTTGCTCCATGACTATGCTCAGAAAAATCCTAATTTTGAACTCCATCTAGTAGACAGTAGGAAAGACGGCTATCTTAATTTTGATCAAGAAAAAGTGCCCAAACATGCAAGCGTCTATATGTGTGGTCCTCTTTCTATGATGAAGTCACTTGCCAAACAGATTAAGAAACAAAATCCAAAAACAGAGCTTATTTACGAAGGATTCAAGTTTAAATAACTACTCATACTCTCCTGGAATTTCCCAGGAGTTTTTTCTACGCAATCTCAAAAAACACTGCCAGATTTCTCTAGCAGTGTTTTGAGTTTTATTTATCTTAGTAGACTGTTTTTTCAGTTTCTACATCGAAGAAGTGGGCTTTGTTCAAGTCAAATCCAAGTTCAACTGTTGCACCTGTTTGCAAGTAGTCACGAGCGTCAACTTTAGCAACAAATTCATCTTTACCAACTTGGCAGTAAAGGTGAGATTCTGAACCAAGCAATTCTGATACAGAGATAGTAGCTTTGACAACTGATTCTGGGAATGTTTCAAGGAAAGCAGGTTCTGCATTCACGTCTTCTGGACGGATACCGAAGATCAATTCTTTACCTTCGTAGCCTTTTTCACGAAGAACTTTCAAAGCACCTTCTGGAACTTTCAAACGGAAGCCATCAGAAATAATTTCGCTACCAACTAATTTCACGTTGATGAAGTTCATAGCTGGGCTTCCGATGAATCCTGCTACGAATTTGTTAACTGGGTTTTTGTAAACTTCTTGAGGAGTACCGATTTGTTCTACACGTCCGATAGTACCTGTACCAGCAGGGTTCTTAGTTGCTGACATGATAACGATACGGTCTGCAAGTGTCATCGCTTCTGTTTGGTCGTGAGTTACGTAGATAGTTGTAGCTCCGATACGACGGTGAATTTTAGCGATTTCAGCACGCATTGATACACGAAGTTTGGCATCCAAGTTTGACAAAGGTTCGTCCATCAAGAATACTTTTGCATCACGGACGATAGCACGACCCATGGCAACACGTTGACGTTGACCACCTGAAAGGTCAGCTGGTTTACGATCCAAGAATTCTTTCAAACCGAGGATTGCAGCTGCTTCTTGCACACGTTTATCGATGTCTTCCTTGCTGTATTTACGCAATTTTAAACCGAAAGCCATGTTGTCATAAACAGTCATGTGTGGGTAAAGAGCGTAGTTTTGGAATACCATGGCGATGTCACGGTCTTTTGGAGCTACGTCGTTGACAACCACGCCATCGATAGATGCAGTACCTTCTGTGATGTCTTCAAGACCAGCAATCATACGAAGAGTTGTTGATTTACCACATCCTGAAGGACCTACGAAAACGATAAACTCTTTGTCTTTGATGTCCAAGTTGAAGTCTTCAACTGAGTAGTGTTCGCTGTTTGGATATTTTTTGTAAATATTTTTAAGATTCAATTCTACCATGAGGTAAACTCCTTTTGTCTTTTGATAGTTTTATTATAGATGAAAACGCTTTACATTTCTATGGCAAGATGACCAAAAAAATAAAAAAGTTCTGTGCAACTTGCACAAAACTTTAGAGAATATCTGGTAAAATCAACTGATAACACAAGGTCAGATCAGTCAATTCCTTCAACTGTAGCCCTGTCAATTCTTCCCATTTATCAATTTTGTATTGGAGAGAATTGCGGTGCAGATAGAGTTGCTGGGCTGTTTTAGTGAGAACAGCACTATTTTCCCAAAGGGAGAGAATGATTTCCTGAATCTGGTCTTGATCCAAAATCATCTGGTGTAGACATTCTTTAATGACTCTCAGGTCCACAATTCTTTCCCCCATACTCCAAAGATAGAGTTGTGAAAAGGTGTGAACACCTTGGTGATCCTGACGCCACCAAGTCTTAAACAAATCGCGCTCTGCTTTAATCAAGTCTGATAGGGCTTGATGGCCTGTCTGAGACCAAACCTGGCCCAACATGATTGACAGACGAAGTCCAAAGTCATACTCAACCGCTTCAATCGTATCACTTAAAATAGCTCGTACAGAGGTGTATTTATCTTGTTGAAGTACGAAAACATAATCCTGAGCCCCAACCTGAAGCACCGTCTGACAGTTAGGAAAAAGGGTCCGCATCATATCTAGCCAAGAAGCTAGATTTTCCTGCTGAAAATAGGAAAGATGACAGTAAACCAGCTGAATCTTTTTAAAAGCTTGTGGTGCCTGTCCCTTACCCTCAATCAGATAAGAATACCAAGGATTGAGCGAACGAGCCTGCTCCTGCTGGGTCAAAAGGGCAACCAACTGCTTTTCACGCTCGCTGAGCCCAGCTTCCTCCAGCAAAATCCACTGCTGAGAAGCTAAAGGGAGAGTGAGATAGCCCTCTTTCTCTACTGGTTGGTCTGAAATCTGAGCTTCAGGAAACCAGTCTTGTAGTTCTTTTGCCATCATGTCCTAGCCCTCCACTTTTTGGATACACCACAAAATCAAGCTCTCAAGACGTTCCAAATTTTCTGTCATATGGAGATAGCCCATCACGGCTTCAAAACCTGTGGACATACGGTAGGTCACAACATCAGCATTTTTGGCCTTGGTGTGACTATTGGTATTGCGACCACGTTTGTAGATTTCTTCTTCTTTTTCTGTTAAGACCTGCTCCTCTAACATAAGGGAAATCAGGCGAGCCTGAGCCTTGGCTGAGACATACTTGGTCGCTTCTTGGTGGAGTTTATTGGGTTTGGTCATGCCTTTGAGGATGAGGTGACGGCGAATATACATAGAATACACCGCGTCCCCCTCAAAAGCTAACGCAATCCCGTTAATGAGATTGACATCAATCACGCGTCCACCTCACTCCATCTTTGGTGTCAAGGAGCTTAATCCCTTGAGCAGCCAATTGGTCACGGATCTGGTCCGCTATCGCAAAGTCACGATTGGCACGCGCTTCTTGGCGTTTTTGAATCAAGTCTTCAATCTCTGCATCCAAAACTTCCTCAACAAAGACAATTCCAAAGACCTCTAACATAGCCGCAAGAGCTTCCTTAACACTTGCATCATAGTTTCCAGAATTGATCCACTTGGCCATTTCAAAGACTACTGTGATACCGTTGGCAGCGTTGAAATCCTCATCCATAGCTGCTATAAACTTGTCTTTAAAATCCTGTAACTCTTGATCATCTACAGTCCCAGAAAATGGTTGTTCGTAAGTGTTCTTTAGATACTTGAGATTAGTCTCTGCATCCCGCACTGCCTTTTCCGTAAAGTTGATGGGCTTGCGGTAGTGTTGAGTCGCAAAGAAGAAACGAAGCACTTGCCCATCGAGGGTTTTGAGGGCATCATGGACAGTGATAAAGTTACCCAAGGACTTGGACATCTTGACATTGTCGATATTGACAAAACCATTGTGCATCCAGTAGTTAGCAAAGGTCTTGCCTGTTTTGGCTTCTGACTGGGCAATCTCGTTGGTGTGGTGTGGAAACTCAAGGTCAGCTCCACCACCGTGGATATCAATAGTATCGCCCAAAATTTCTGTCGACATGACCGAACACTCAATATGCCAGCCCGGACGACCAGGTCCCCAAGGACTGTCCCAAGAAATCTCGCCTGATTTAGCAGCTTTCCAGAGGGCAAAGTCTACAGGATTTTCCTTACGAGCTGTTTCTTCATCGGTACGACCTGAAGCACCCAGCTCCAAATCTTCCAAAGCTTTGTTAGCCAACTTAGCATAGTTGTGTGATTTTTCCACACGGAAGTAAACATCCCCTTGACTCTCGTAGGCAAAGCCTTTTTCAATCAAGTCTTCCACAAAGCGGATAATGTCAGCCATAAACTCCACCACACGGGGATGGCGAGTCGCAGGCTTGACACCCAAGGCCGTCACATCCTCACGAAAGGCAGCAATGTACTTGTCCGCAACCTCCTGAGGTGTGATGCCCTCTTCTTTGGCACGGTTGATAATCTTATCATCCACATCCGTAAAATTGGAAATATAGGCAACCTCGTAACCACGGTATTCAAAATAGCGACGAATCGTATCAAAAGCTACCGTCGAACGGGCATTTCCCACGTGGATATAGTTATAAACGGTCGGCCCACAAACATACATCTTGACCGTCTTTTCGGTAATAGGCACAAAATTCCGCAAGCTGCGGGTCATAGTGTCGTAAATTTTAATCATGCGGTCCACTCCCTTCTCTATTTCTGACTTTTTCGGCTGAAAACTAGCTCTGCAAAAGGGCCAAATTGTCTGAGGCTATCCAGTTGGTAAAAGCGCTGCCCTTCCTCTTGGGTAAAGAGGGGAACCCCCTTTCCCAGGATAAGGGGCGCTATCTGAATAATGAGGTGGTCGAAAAGATTCGCATCCAAGAGCGGTCCTACCAAGGAATTACCACCAATCACAAAGACATTTTTGCCTTTGTCAATCTGGTGAACAAAGTCCACCACATCCCCAGCTACTGGCTGGTAATTGCTGACAGGCAGGTGCCTATCATGCGTAAAGACATAATTTTCCGTAGCTTGATAAAAACTTTCTACATCTTGCAAATCTTGGATTTCCTCAAAGGTCCGCTTGCCCATGATGGTGATATCCATTTGCCTGTAAAAGTCATCATAGCCTGTATCCTCTACAGAACCAAGCTGATGCAGCCAGTCTATCCTGTGCTGGCTGTCTGCCAAGTAGCCATCCATGGTGATACAGCCGTAAAAATATACTGCCATTCTTGTGGTTTCCTTTCTAAACATAAAAGAAGAACGAAGTAAAAGGTTGGTGAGATAACCACCTTCATAGATATCGTCTAACTGTTTTACTCACTCAAGGATTTCTCCATTAATAGATAAAATAATGGTATCACAGATTTCTCCACCACTAAGATGGCTTCGATTAGTTGTCTAGATAATAGCAAGTACATTTTCAAATTCTTCTAATAGCCTCCTACTTAAAGAGTTACTCCTCCTTACAAACCAGACGATCTGTGACTGGCTTCTTTAGCCTGCTCGAGTTTATTGACATAATACTCTCGTTTTTCTTCGACTTCGTGAATGACTGGCTCATCTTTTTTACCATGAAGGCGGACAATTTTGGCCGGGATACCAACAACCGTCACATCACTAGGTACGTCTGCCACGACAACTGCTGCTGCACCGACCTTGGCATTTTCACCGATTTCCACTGGTCCAATCACTTGGGCATGGGCTGATATGAGAGCTCCTTTTCGCACGGTCGGATGGCGTTTACCTATATCCTTCCCAGTCCCACCGAGAGTCACTCCGTGATAGAGAAGAACGCCTTTTTCAACAATCGCCGTCTCACCAATCACCAAGCCTGAACCGTGGTCGATAAAGACACCCGAGTCTATCTGAGCACCTGGATGAATCTCAATCTGAGTCCAAAAGCGCCAGAACTGACTGTGCATACGAGCCAGGAGTTTGAAGCCATGCTTCCAGAGAAAATGCGAGAGACGGTGGGCCGCCAAGGCCTTGACACCTGGATAAGTCAGCAAAACCTCCAAAGTGGTGCGGGCCGCTGGATCATTTTCTTTCACGATATCAATGGTTTCGCGCCACCATCCCATACATTTCTCCTTTTCTTATTCTGAATCTTTTGGTGTTTCTGTAAATTCTTTCTTAGGTTTGTGGTCCTTGTGATGACGTGAGCGGTGAGGTCTCTCAGACTTTTCACCCTTTTCATCATGCTCAGGTTTTGGAGGACGAGGAAGAAGGGCTTTCATAGAAGCATCCACACGTCCTTTTTCATCAATCTTGATAACCTTAACATCAACTTCATCCCCGATTGCTACCAAGTCTTCCACATTATTGGTACGCGTCCAAGCCATCTCAGAGATATGAACAAGGGCATCCGTCTTGTCAAAGAGGTTAACAAAAGCACCAAATTTCTCGATACGAACAACCTTCGCGTGGTAAACTTCATCCACTTTGGCTTCACGAACCAAACCAGCAATGATTTCTTTGGCACGGTTGATAGCATCTTGGTCGCTAGAGTAGATAGACACATTTCCTTCTTCGTCAATATCAATCTTAACGCCTGTTTCAGCGATAATCTTGTCAATAGTTTCTCCACCCTTACCGATGACAATCTTAATCTTGTCCACATCAATCTTGATAGTATCAATTTTCGGTGCAGTTGGAGCCAATTCTGGACGAACTTCTGGAATCGTTGCTTCAATCACGTCAAGGATTTCAAAACGAGCTTTCTTGGCTTGAGCAAGAGCTTCAGTCAAGATTTCTGCAGTAATCCCTTGGATCTTGATATCCATTTGAAGGGCTGTAATCCCGTCACGAGTACCTGCAACCTTAAAGTCCATGTCTCCAAAGTGGTCTTCCAAACCTTGGATATCTGTCAATACTGTGTAGTTGTTTCCATCTGAGATGAGACCCATAGCAATCCCTGCTACTGGCGCCTTGATTGGCACACCACCAGCCATAAGGGCAAGTGTTCCCGCACAGATAGATGCTTGAGATGAAGAACCGTTTGATTCCAATACTTCTGCTACCAAACGGATGGCGTATGGGAATTCTTCCAAGCTTGGCAATACTTGAGCAAGAGCACGCTCACCGAGAGCACCGTGACCAATTTCACGACGACCTGGTGCACCGTAACGACCAGTTTCACCAACAGAGTATTGTGGGAAGTTATAGTGGTGCATAAAGCGTTTCTTGTACTCTGGATCCAAACCATCGATGATTTGCGTTTCACCCATTGGTGCCAAAGTCAAGATAGAAAGAGCCTGAGTTTGTCCACGAGTGAAGAGACCTGAACCGTGAACGCGAGGAAGGAAGTCAACAACCGCATCCAAAGGACGGATTTCATCGACCTTACGACCGTCAGGACGCACCTTGTCTTCTGTGATCAAACGGCGCACTTCAGCGTGTTCCATTTGTTCCAAGATTTCAGCCACATCACGCATGATTCGTTCAAATTCTTCATGGTCTGCATATTTTTCTTCGTAAACAGCAGTCACTTGGTCTTTAACTGCTTGAGTTGCAGCTTCACGAGCCAATTTTTCTTCTACTTGAACCGCTTTTTGGAGGTCGCTGTTGTAGGCTGCGATGATTTCAGCTTGCAAGTCAGCATCCACATGAAGCAATTCCACTTCTGCTTTTTCCTTACCGACTGCCGCAACTATTTCTTCTTGGAAGGCAATCAATTCTTTGACTGCTTGGTGACCTTTCAGAAGGGCTTCCAACATGATTTCTTCTGACAATTCTTTGGCACCAGACTCCACCATGTTGATAGCGTGTTTGGTCCCAGCTACTGTCAATTCAAGAAGCGAACGCTCTGCCTGTTCTTGAGTAGGGTTGATAATGATTTGGCCATCAACATAACCTACTTGTACCCCAGCAATAGGTCCGTCAAACGGAATATCTGAGATAGAAAGTGCCAAGGATGATCCAAACATTGCCGCCATTGGAGCAGAGGCATTTTCATCATAAGAAAGAACCGTATTGATCACTTGCACTTCGTTACGGAAACCTTCCGCAAACATCGGACGGATTGGACGGTCAATCAAACGCGCTGTCAAAGTCGCATCTGTTGAAGGGCGTCCTTCACGTTTCATAAAACCACCAGGAAACTTCCCAGCCGCATACATTTTTTCTTCATAGTTGACTTGAAGTGGGAAGAAATCCCCAGTTGCCATTTTCTTAGACATAACGGCCGCAGTCAAGACAGTTGACTCACCGTAACGCACGACAACAGAGCCATTTGCTTGCTTAGCAACCTGACCAGTCTCTACGATTAACTCACGACCCGCAAAAGTCGTTTGAAACACATGTTTTGTCATTTTAATCCCCTTTGGATTGATGAAATTATACGCCTTGCCTACAAAGATCAAGATATTTTGGACGGTTCGGCTTGCCGAACATTTCTGTAGAAAAATAGGAAGGTGACGCCGCACTCGATGAGTGCTAGGAAGCTTATCTTTTTTCCTAAGAAATGAGGCCAAAATTCAATTAAGTATCTTTTGGATATTTCCCTGAAATAGTGCGGACTGGAGGTAAAATTATCCAGTGGATGATTTTAGAAATCCAGTGGATGATTTTAGAAATCCAGTGGAATTTCATCCCTAATTTTTTAGCCTGAAGTCTAAAAAATTCCGTCCTAGAAAATAACAGAGTTATTCTCTAGGATACCACGATAGCGTGAAATATCTTTTAAATACTCACTCCGTTCGTGTTTTTTGAGACACACATTATCAGATTTTGTTTAAAAAATAATCAACTTTAAACAAACTTCTACAACCTAAATACCCTCATCTTTGTATCAAGTACGTACAGAGTTTATTTTATCATATTTTTCTTAAAAAGTGCGGTCTTTACCATTAAAAAGGAACCATTCCCCTCACTTGAGAAGAATGGTTTACTTTTTATTATCCTAGAGACTGGTGATTAAACAAGGCATGGGTTGCTTGATGAATGTATTTTGCTGTTTCAGCATTGTTCATAGTGTAGAGATGTACACCGGCAACATCCTGAGTTACCAAGTCCACGATTTGGTCCACTGCATAGGCAAGTCCTGCTGCTCTGAGCGACTCAGGGTCATGCTCATACTTGTCTAAGATGGCTTTAAATTTGCGTGGAAGGTGGATATTCTCACAAGTTTTCAAGAGACGGAGAGCCTGATTTCGATTCAGAATTGGCATAATCCCTGCATGAATGGGAACATCAATCCCAGCCAAGATGCACTTGTCTTGGAAATCATAGAAGCGCTCATTGTCAAAGAAAAGCTGAGTTACAAGGCTCGAACAGCCTGCATCTACTTTCTTCTTGAGATTTTGGATATCTGAAATCTGATTTGGTGAATCTGGATGTCCTTCTGGATAACAAGCTCCGACAATATCAAAGTGAGGGGATTGTTCCTTGATGAACTCAATCAAGTCAGTTGCGTAGCGGAAATCCTTTTGTGGTTCCACATCTGGAATAATATCCCCACGAAGAGCCAAGATTTTCTGCACCCCAACCTTGTCCAAGTCTGCAATGGTTTCAGCAACCTTGTCCTTGGTCAAATAGATGGCTGGTAAGTGAGCAATAGTCGGAATCGCCAAGTCATTTTGGATAAAATCAGCCAAACGGACCGTCGTTTCCTTGATATTAAATTTATTATTGCTGGCAGTCACACTGATAAAGTGGGGAGCCAACTCCTGCATATCTTGAAGAGCAGAAATAATGTTATCATTACCCACGGCTGGGTTTGGAGGGAACACTTCAAATGAGAGTGACGGTGTTTGGCGTGACATAGTCCTTATCCTTTTCTAATTGTTTTTTTGTTAGCTTGACTCTTAAAATCCAAGTGAAACAGGCAGATTGACCAAACAGTGCTTCTTGATAAATTCTTATCTTACAATTTCTCACGCGCAGCTTTAGCTGCTTCAACAAGGCGGATCAAGCTTTCTTTTGTTTCTGGAATACCACGTGTTTTCAAACCACAGTCTGGGTTGATCCAAACTTTCTTGCTTGGCACTTTAGCAAGGATAGCTTCGATTGTATTGTCGATTTCGCCTTCATTTGGCACACGAGGTGAGTGGATATCGTAAACCCCAGGTCCCACTTCTGTTTGGAAGTTTTTCGCTTTGAGTTCGTCCAAGATTTCAAGGTTTGAACGGCTAGCTTCAAAGGAAATAACATCTGCATCCATGTTGTCGATAGCTGGGATGATATCTGTAAATTCTGAGTAACACATGTGAGTGTGGATTTGAGTATCTGGCGCTACTGTTGAGTGTACCAAGCGGAAGGCAGGAATAGCCCAGTCAAGGTAGTCTTCATACCAGTCGCTACGACGGAGTGGCAATTTTTCACGAAGAGCAGCCTCATCGATTTGGATGATTTTCACACCAGCAGCTTCAAGGTCAAGCACTTCATCCTTGATAGCAAGGGCGATTTGAAGAGTTGAATCCTTGATAGAGATGTCTTCACGTGGGAATGACCAGTTGAGGATGGTAACAGGTCCAGTCAACATACCTTTAACAGGTTTGTCCGTACGGCTTTGTGCGTAGCTAGACCATTTAACAGTGATTGGGTTGAGACGAGTGACATCACCCCAGATGATTGGTGGTTTAACCCCACGCATACCGTATGATTGTACCCAACCATTCTTAGAGAAGAGGTAACCTGACAAGTTTTGACCGAAGTACTCAACCATGTCGTTACGCTCGAATTCACCGTGTACAAGCACGTCAAATCCAACTTCTTCTTGCCATTTGATCCATTCGTCGATAGTCTCAGCAAGGAAGGCATCGTATTCTTCTTGTGACAATTCACCCTTACGGAAGGCCAAACGTTTAGCACGAACTTCCTTAGTTTGAGGGAATGAACCGATGGTAGTTGTTGGAAGGGCTGGAAGTTTGAAAGCTTCTTCTTGGATTGCTTCACGTTCTGCAAAGGCTGGCAAACGAGTGTAGTCTGCGTCAGTCAATCCAGCGATACGTGCACGAAGTTCAGCATTTTCACCAACACGTTCAGTTGCAAAGAGTTCTTTGTTAGCTGCAAGAGCTTCTGCTCCTTGACCGTTACGGATAGCATCCAAGTCACGGATTTCATCCAATTTTTCAACTGCAAAAGCAAAGTGGTTCAAGATAGCTGGTTCAAAGTCTTCATTAGCAGTTGTAAATGGTACATGAAGAAGTGAACATGAGCTTGTCAAAACGATATTTTCAACTGGAATTTGTTCAAGAACAGCCAAGCTCTTTTCGTAGTTGTTGCGCCAGATGTTTTTACCATTGACAATACCTGCATAGAGAGTCTTGTCAGCTGGGAAACCACCTTTGACCAATTCAAGCGTTTTCTTACCTTCAACGAAGTCAAGACCGATCGCATCTACTGGCAAGTTCACAAGATCAGTGTAGACGTCACGAACATCACCAAAGTAAGTTTGAAGCAAGACTTCAAGACCTTTTTTGTCAGCCAAAAGCTTGTTATAAAGGTTCAAGAAGAGAGCTTTTTCTTCAGCTGTCAAGTCTTTGACAAGAGCCGCTTCGTCGAGTTGGATGCGAGTTGCACCAAGCTCCGCCAATTTCGCAAAAACTTCTTGGTAAGCTGCGACAAAGCTGTCTACAAAGTCTTCTGCTTTCACACCTTCTTCAAAGTCTGACAATTGAAGGAAAGTGAATGGACCTACAAGAACAGGACGAGTGTTCAATCCAAGTTCTTTTGCTTCTTGGAACTCATCAAAGATCTTGTGACCAGCCAATTTGACTTGAGTGTCTTTTTCAAATTTGGGCACGATGTAGTGGTAGTTGGTGTTGAACCATTTCTTCATCGGAAGGGCACGCACGTCCCCTTTCTCTCCTTGGTAACCACGACCCAAAGCAAAGTAGCGCTCAAGGTCAGACAAGTCCAAGTTTTGAACTGAAGCAGGTACCACGTTGAAGAGGAAAGCTGCATCTAGGAAGTTGTCATAGTGAGAAAAGTCGTTTGATGGGATTTCAGTGATGCCTTTTTCTTTGACAATGTTCCAGTGTTTCGCACGCAATTCTTTAGCCGCAGCCAAAAGTTCTTCTTCTGAGATTTCTTTTCTAAAGTATTTTTCAGTTGTAAATTTCAATTCGCGGAATTCACCCAAACGAGGGAAACCGATGATTGTAGTTGACATGATGTGTCCTCCAAAATTTGTTGTTGAAACTATCTTAACAGAAAAGAAACTGTCTGTATAATTGTAAAAAATTAGGCTTTGATATAGTTTGAAACTATATCACTTTTTTGTCAAAAGAAAAAGACTTGAGACCAGTGTCTCAAATCCTTTGTATAGCTTGTTTTGTGGCTGTATTTTAGTTGGAATGCTCAAACGTGTTATTAGTAATTCTTATAAGTGACTATGGCTTGTTATTAGAAAAGACTATAGGTCAGTTTAATCAACTTTTTTCCTGTTCAAGTGGAACGACTGCGAGTGTCTTTCCTAAACTAGCAAGAACTCTTAAGACCGTATCCAACTGAGGACTGGTCTTACCTGTCTCCATCCTAGCTATAACAGGCTGGCTCACTCCACTGAGTTCTTCTAGTTTTTTCTGACTGATACCTTGCTCATGTCTAGCTTCTATCAACTCACTCATGATGGCCACTCGCATATCACTTTCAAGGATTTCCTCCTTGGTAAAGAGTTCAGATCGGATATCTTTCCAATTACTTCCAATAGCACTATTCTTCATCACTTACCCCTCTTTCTTTTAAATCTATGTATTTTTTGAAAAAATGAGCGAAATATGAGCGAATAAAGAAATAATAATTACTAACCGTATAGAGCTTTTTTCATCTTCTACAAATTTCCATAGTTTCAAGAAACAAAGTAATAATTTTCTTTTAGTTCTCGGAAACGGTCAAAACCGAGAATACCCTCATTTTGTAATCTGCCTAAAACGACGCTAGGATGAATATCTATCTCCTCAGCAAAACGTATGATATCCGTCTTATCAAAGTTTCCTTTTTCAACAAAATCTTGATAGTCTTCCGGTCTAATCAAGAAATCTTTTGCAAACTGGTCTGCCTCTTCCTCAGAACGAAGGTAGGACTCACTGTTTCCTTCATCAGATGAAAAATCATTCTCCAGAATATGCCCAATCTCATGAAATAGTGAGAACCAGAAAATGTCTGACGCTTTGTTTCGATCCGTAAGCAAAAGCAAGGCACTACCATTACTGAATTTTTTAGTCGCTCCATTTAGATTGGCATTTGGCAAAGCAGGTAGACCTACTAGGACAACACCACAATCTAGCAAGATATCAGACAATCGTTGAGGAAAAACTTCTGAATCTTGTCTGCTCAACTTTCTCAACTCAGGCAGGCTTCTTTCTAGCTTTCTACGATTGAGCTTGATAGTTGTTATATCACGTGCTTTTTTAGATGCCAACTCCAGCATGATATTGGAGTTCACGATACTTTTAGTCGTGAACTTACGCGTATTCCGATAGCTGACTAGATGATTAAAAGATGTAAGGTTTTCTAAACTTGCCACACCTAGAATCTTGCGAAGTTCGACGATCTTTTCTTTCAAAGTATAGCGTTTGTCTGTAACGTAGCCTTCTTCCTTAAAATACTTGAAATCAATCATCTCACAGATTTCTTTCTCGCTACCTTCTTCTAGCTCTTTTTGTTCTACAATCTCTGCAACTTTTACATCGTAAGTATTCTGAAGATTAAGCCAAGTTTGCATGGAAACTCCGCTTAGCTTGGCTAACTTACGAGCCGTCTCTTTACTAATGGACTCCTCAGCATTGACAAGCTTGCTGACAGTCTTTGCCGAAACTCCCAAACGCTCCGCAAATTCTTTCTGCGTTACGTTATAATCTTCAATCAACTCTTCAACGTACTGACCTGGATGAAAAGCAATCAGGTCTTTGTATTCAACAATTTTATTACTCATAGTGATTGCTGACCTCCTCTATTTTTAGGATTTCGATTTCAACAGGACTTGGAAACACCTTTTCTAAATCCTCCTCACGAAATTCCACAATCAACCGATAGGAACTCCTTCGGCCATCTATATCTAAAGCAAACTGTCCCTGTCTCTTTCCCTTGAGTTGGTGAAAGTGATACTTAGGAAAAGCCGTCACACTAGCCAAAGAATCCGCCACTTCCAAAAAGTTGATCAACTGATGTAATTTTACAGCAATCTTATCCGAAAAATCTTTTTTCGCCTGTCTCAGCTCTGTGCACTGCTTTTTAACAGTTTTGTTTGTATAGATAAGCTTCATATGTCCCTTTCTGTTCAAATTAAATTACCTAATTGGTAATTTAATTATATCATCTTTAGAAAACAAAAACCAGCCAAAAGTTAATTTGGCTGGAATTTCAAATCGGATTGACGTATCTAACTCCTTCCCCCATCACCCTTCAAACTCTTTCAAAAACTCTTTAAGTTCAGCATTGGCTTCTGGCGTGGTTCCGTGGAGTTGGTTCAGCACTTCGAGTAATGAAGCTGTTTGGCTTTGGATTGCTTCATTTGTCGTGTTAATCTTGCTGACGATGTCTGTCAGTGGTTCGACTTCTTCTTCCTCAAAGGTATCTACGTAGCGAGGGATATTGAGGTTGTAGTCATTTTCGACGATTTCTTCATAGCTTGCTAGATGGGCAAACTTGTCAATATCCTCACGTGACTTGTAGGCTTCCAGAATCTTCTCGATATGAGCATCCGTCATGATATTCTGGTTTTTCCCCTTATCAAACTCCTTAGAGGCATCGATAAAGTAGACATCACGGTTGGTACGGTTCTTTTTGAGAATGATAACCGTGGTCGGAATGCTGGTATTAAAAAAGATATTAGCAGGTAGACCGATAACTGTATCAATGGCTCCTTCTTCTAACAAGGCCTTACGAATGGTTCCCTCAGCATTGCCACGGAAAAGAACACCGTGGGGAAGGACGATAGCCATAACTCCATTATCTTGCTTGAGATGGTAGTAACCATGCAAGAGAAAAGCAAAGTCAGCTTTGGACTGGGGTGCCAGTTTCCCAAAAGGAGAGAAACGAGGATCCGCCATAAAGCCAGAGCTCGCTGACCACTTGGCAGAGTATGGTGGGTTCATGAGAACACCGTCAAAGTTGGTCGGCTCCTGAGTCGGCCAGTCTTCATCCAGTGTATCGGCATTGTGGAGAAATTGATTTTCAACAGGAACACCGTGTAGAATCATGTTCATCCGAGCTAGGTTATAGGTCGAAGTATTGAGTTCCTGACCAAAGTAGACCACTGTCTGCGGTTTATGAGAGTATTTCTTGGCATTGAGCAAGAGAGAGCCAGAACCCATAGTCGCATCATAGATGGTAAAGCCTAGCTGGTCCTCACGACCCAAAAATGCAATCTGGGTCATGAGTTTGGCAACAGGCTGAGGTGTATAGAACTCACCAGCCTTCTTACCCGAGTCAGTCGCAAACTGACCAATCAGATACTCATAAGCATCACCCAGCATATCACCCGCATGTCCAGCTACATCTAGCACAGCCAACTCTTTCATAACTGCTGCCACCGTTTGGTTTTGCTTTTGCGGAGTCGCTCCTAGCTTTTTGGAATAGAGGTCAATATCTTCAAAGAGATTTTCATAGAGTTCATCACTTTGCTCAATATCTCGAAATCCCTGAGCCAAATCTTCCAACTGAAAAGTCCCCTCATTGACCCGTGCTACTAGAGCCGTAAAGGTCAACTCAGGCTTGATACTATAGTTGAGTTCGTCCTTCATAACTGCAAGAAGATCCTCGTGGGTGTCCGCATCCTCATAGTAGGAGCGATAGACCTCAAGGGCAGCCTCTATACTCTCACTCCCCTCCTCCATAGTCTCCGCCACGAAAAAGAGCATCTTATCTGACAGGTACTTATAAAAGACCATGCCCAAGAGATAGGACTTGTAGTCATTGGCATCCATCTTAGAGCGGAGAACATCCGCTGAGTTCCACAGGGCTTGGTAGAGCGACTGGGACGTTTGTGTTGTTTCCATAATGTTTCTTTCTTTTTTATAAATTCAAAAATCTATCTATTGCTTCAATAGTTTCATTTCTAATTCTTCAAAATATTTATGACGTAGTTCTTTCTGTAAATCATTATCCAATGCAATACTACTTAAAGCTTTTTCTTTTAAGTTAGAAACTATTTCTTTAATTTCTTTGGAAGCAATTATTTCATTTTTCAAGTTACAAATCTTTAAAATTGTCGAAAAATCTGAAGAAGCTATGCTATCTTCCACAATTTTAGTTATATTTCCTAATGTTACAGTTATATCAAATTTTTCTGATAAATTTTCTAAAAATGCTAGTGCATCATCCTCGGTTGGTTCTCTTGTTTCTATCAAATGACCTTCCATAAACTCATCTAGTCTTTTTTTCAAGGCGATACGTATTATTTTATCTTTATTTATTGTACAAGAATCAATAATAACTTTTTGGAGTCTATTAAATTTTTGCTCTTTATCCTGTTCTTCAGATTCTAAAACTGACTTCACTATTGCTTCGTCTACTAGAAGCATCTCTATTTCATTAAATGGTATAACAAAAATATTTTTTCTTTTATATTTTTCAATTCTTATCTCCTCCATCCAGTCATAATCAATAATACCATAAGCTATATTACCATGTATATGTTGTAAATTATTATAGGCTTTTGTATGTTGAATGACCTGTTTATGTCCTTGAACGGGTTTTACAAAACAAAATTCACTAAATAATTTGGAATAAATCTGATAGTCTATACTCGTTTTAGTTCCCTCACAAAATAATATTGGCTTTCTTGTCCCAGATACTTCAGTTAATAAGGATAAAGGCATTTCTTGTGAGTCTTCCAATATTTCATAATCAAAATCATAAGGTGCTTCAAATTTCTTGCACCACACATAGGTAGCATTAGTTCTTGATTGGACAAAATCCATATTATGTGAAGCAAAAATAAATTGACAATCCGGTCGCTCTGATATTAGCAAATCCCATAATTCATTATAGACAGCAGCATTAAGGAATGTTTCTGGTTCATCAACAACAATATAGCTATTTTCTGGAGCAAGAAGAACGTTACCAATATAAAATAATACACAGCGTTCCCCATCACTAAGGCCATTTATACTATATTTATTCCCATTTCTTACAACTTCTAAAACTCTATCATTAGGTTCAGGATAAAATGTTATCTCTGGGAAAATTTGATTCCATATTTGTTCCACTCTTTCCAATAAAGCAACAGGCACCCCCTCTACTCCCCTGGAATTATCAGTCACTACCTTTGCATAATCCTTTACCCACAGTGTTATCAGCTTAGTAAAAGCACCCGAAAAATCATCTTCAATCTTATTAGTCTGTATTTGAATAGTATCATATTTAGTTTCTACGTTTTTCAAATTTGATATATATTGGTCTTTATTGATACTATCGCGACCAAAAGTGTTAAACACAAAATATAGTATTTTTTGAGCTGGTAAAACATACATCTCATCTATACTATTCTTTCTTAACTCATTAATAAGACTTGATTTTCCCGCTCCATTAGCTCCTATAATAACTGTTGTAGAAACCACTTTCGAAATAAAAGAGAAAAGTTTAATTACTTTAAAATTCTCTAAAAGTTGAGGCAAGGCTGTTTCATACATATAAACATCACCACCATAACAATTCGATAGACTTTCTAACCAAGTATTACGTAGATTTTTGTACTTTTCAGTTACATCATCAGATAAAGACTCATCTTTTAGCTCGTTGTTAATCAAATCAATAAGGTTAGAAAAATCTTCATCTACTTGCTGGTATTGATTCTTATATACTTCTTTTTCATAATCAGCCAATTGACTAAAGTTATCTTGAAGTCTTTTCTTTTCGGATTCTAACTTTTCAATTAATTCTTTAATAGAGCTATACATAACGTCTCCTTAAATAAACATATCCTGCAAGAGTTTCTTTTTCAGAGTCTCAAGCTGAGAATTTTTTTCTCGATAAGAATTGATGAGATTATCGAGGTTAGAGAAGTAAGCGCCGATGGCTTGTTGTTCTTTTATGGAAGGAACTTGTATTTTTAAAGATGAAACTTGTTCCAAGGATAAATTTGGTTGTGCACCTACTGTAGGATTTTTTCGGATATAATCTTTCACAACTTCCCCAGATAATACTACTAATAAAAAATATGCATCTAATTTATAACCTCTAATAATTGCAAGAGCTTGATTTGTATTAGCCGGGAGAATATCATTTCTAACAATTGCAGTTCTACCAAGAGTACCCGCAATCGAAAATAATATATCTCCTTCATATAATATAGATCTCTTCAAGGTTCCCAAATGTTCTTCCTCTGAAATTTTAACACCAGAATAGATTTCGTTATCTTTCAAGTTTTCAACTTTGATAAAATTGACCTTTCCTTGTTCTGATTGAGATTTTGCAGTTGTTCCCTTTGTAATCAAATCACAGACTTCACCTAACTTAATTAGTTCCCAATCACCCTCAAATCCATCCAAACGTATCTCGGGGACTGTCTGTCCAGCTTTGGGAAACATCTTGGAAAGCATACTCGCCTTGAGAGATTGGTAGTTGGCGAGATTGTCCTTGTAGCTAGACATAAGGTCGTCGAGGGTGCGGAAGAGAGAGCCGATGGCGGATTGTTCTTCTGGACTAGGTAAACTTAACTCAATACTCTTAACAATAGCCGCAGAAAGATTCCCTTGACCGCCTTGTAGATATTTTTCCAAAATATTATTCTTCTCTTTTTTTAGATAATTCATAATGAACTCAGAAGAATATCCTGAATTAGGCTTAATGGCAAGTATAGCTTGATTAATGGCACCATTTATCTGACTTATTGCAACTTCTCCACTTGTTGCCCCATACAAAGCATATAAAATATCACCTTTTTCTACCATTTTTGCCGAAGAGTTTTGTAAAGCTTCATCACTGATAAATAGTTCTGTTTGTTTTGATTTAACTTCGCCAGAGCGAATAAAAGGTATGTTCCCTTCATAATAACTCTTGTTGCTTGATTTTGGAGTTCCTCCTGAAAAACTAGTTGTTATATCTCCTATCTGTTTTCTTTCGAGAGAAGTATAAAATCCCTTAAATCTAATCTTCGCTAATTTATTTACTCTTTGCATACAACTGTTCTTTCCTATATTCATTTAGTAACTTTTTCACAACCTTAGTTACTGCTATTTCTTCTTTGTCCCATTTACTATGTTGCTCATCTCCTTCATAGTTGTAACCCAAACAAACCTTCTCACTTTCTTTTTTTATTTTTACAAGAATATCAGTTCTATTTTCTTCAATATATTCTTCTATTGCATTTCTTTCATCATCGTCATAAAAAACAGGAATTAAACTCAAATGCCTTCTCCATGCTTCACCATCTTGTTGCATTAATTCTTTTAACAAACACATCAATTCTATTTCGACAGAGTTATACAAATAATAGTAATACATAGATGGAAACTTTATACTGTCCATCCTGTCGAATAATTTTAAAAAATTATACTTTAGTTGAACAGATATCCCCCTATATTCATCAATATAATGTGAACTGAATTCTAACAAGATTGTTTGGTGGTATTTTAGACGTAAAATCTGCCATGTTGTTCTTGCGTTAGATTGGATGAGTGCATAAACTGGAGCTTTTAGTTCATCGTTCTGTGGATCATCAACTAATTCCATAGTATATTCAGGAAATTTCTCATAGTACCAAGAACGAGTTTCATAATTCCCCTTCATCTCAATCCAATGATCGTGGTCAGTTATATAGTTAATAACACGTTGCTTAGGGAAAGGAGTTAATCCAAATCTAAATTCGAATAGTTTTTCAATATCGCCTATTTCTGCCTGACTATCAATTGCAGTATTCTTAGAACCTCTTCGAACATAAATTCGATTTTCTCTAACTTTACTATATTTTTTAGTTACGTAGAATGGAACTCTATTTGATTTTTTTATAATTAAAACATCTAAATTCCCATTATTAATAGTTCGAAATTCAACTGTCGGAATCATATCTCCAGCCCAAGTTAAATTTTGTAAAAAATCCTGATAATTTTCTTGTGTCCACTTATTCGAGAATTTCTTAACTCCTGTTATTTTAACGGGTTTATCTTGGATTCCCATGATAATGTATGCATCTCGGTTACTTAAATTATTTGCCATACAAATAATATCATGGAGAAGGTCATTCTTCTTTTTATTTTTTTCTTCTTTACTTTGACCTTCATAGAAATATGGTTTTTCTTTAAAATCCCAATATTCCCCTTCTGTTTCTTGATAAAAAAATTCTCTTACGATTTCATCTAATTGATCATTTGTTAACAATTATAATTACTTCCTATAAACTTTAATTCCTTTTTTGAAAATCCCGATTTATAACGTTTCCTATACTTTAGATAACAAGAATTTTTGAGCACATATTCTTCACTGAAATTTGGAACAAATACATGAAAACTATTTTCAAAATTTTTCTTGTCAAAAAATAAAATCCTGTTTCCTATCGGTATCTCATCAGTTATATCTAAAAAGATTGCTTCAACTTCATAATAGCAACTCTCGTAAATCCCGTTACTAGTATAGTTTTCGATAATTCCACAGACAATATTTTCAAAATATGACTGCCCATTATTAAACTTACCATTGCAATTTGCTCGACTAAATTGTTGATATATATTGTCAATGTTATTTTTATCAAAAAAATGAATTTTACCATTCCTTATTGAAGTACTATCAAAAAGAAATTTTTCAAATTGTTTTCCTAAAAGATGACCTCTATGGACACAATTGTCATGAGGTATACCTTCATTTGTTATATAGTAATCTGATATATCTTCTTTTAATAAAAACCGCCTTGGAATTTTTACCTTCCAACCGACATATCTATTCTTTCTTTGCAAAGCGCCTCTATCTCTTCTGTAGTAATTAAGTTTAATTTCTTTATTAATATCAATAGGCTGAAAACCCTCAGGATTGTTTAGAAATTCAATTTTATCGATTAGACGAGGAATTTTAGGTGTTAATTCATAGTAGTTTCCATTAGACCAGATGCACCCTAAAATCTCTGAAAACTGTCGCAAAGAAATTAATTCATTTTTATCTCTTATCCCAAGTCTTTTCAGAACTTCCTTCTCTTTCATTACGACTCCCTACTATCTTCCCACCCTCAATGGCTCAATGACTTTCTCCACTAGTTGGGTATACGCTTCCTTGATTTGTTTTTTATAGAGGAGAGGATTGAGGGCGTCCGCCACCTCTAGTTTATAGTCTTGATAGCGCTGGCTCTTGGTCAGTTGGCTTTCTCCTAGTTGTTTTTTAGCTCCCTTGCGGTAGTGTTCGACATAGTAACGGAGTTCATCCTCTCCAACATACCAACGTTTGCTAAAGACTTGTATGTGTTGCTGGATGACGGCCTCAATCATCTGATCCAAGATATTTGCGATAGACTGATCACGATAGCTTTTCGGATGTTCTTGGACTTCTCTCCAAAGTTCAGTGATAATCTGAGCAAGATTTGGATTGGTCTTCTCAAGACTCTGAATATAGTTATCCACCGCTTCCTTATCTTGAGCGCTTAGGTTCTTTTCTTGACTTTGGCCTTGTTCAATCAGGCTTTGGATCAAGATTAGGATATAGGCATAGTTGATTTCGTCCACTTGGATAGACTCCAGTTCATAGTGAATATCAAGTGGTTCACCATCGTCATCATCCTCTACTCGGTTTTTTAATTCTGCAAGGACATTTCGATAAAGACCCAGATACCTTTCCAACTTTTCTCCATCAAGCCCTGTCTGACTGTAAACTTCTTCCTCATCATACTCTTTATAAACTCGGATAGAAGCTAGGTATTTATCAAAGGCTTGATAGGTTTTAGCTAGTTTCCTCAACTCAGGCGTAGAGACTTGCTCAAAATCTAGACCATTCACATAGTCATCAGTAGCAAGATTTTTGAAATCACTGCAACTCCGTAAAAAGTTCCTCTTTTCCTCTTCCCAACTCGGAGCTAGGATCTCATTTTCTCCACCATTCGAGTAGAGTTTGAAGGCATTATCTACTGATGCCTTAAAGGCTAGGGGCTTTTGGAAGGTGATGATATGACCATAGGTCTTACTGCTATCAAAAATACGGTTGGTTCGGCTAAAGGCCTGAATCAAGTCCTGCGGTTGCAAGGGCTTGCGGTCAATAAAGAGAGTTGATAGACAAGGAGCATCAAAGCCTGTTAAGAGACGATTGACCACGATGACTAAGTCCAACTGCTCATTGCGATAGAGGTATTTGTCCTGCTTTCGAGCTAGACGATTATTGACATCTGTATTAAAACCACGCAGATCAGCCATGGTAAAGTGGGTATCAAACTCTTGGTTATAGTCCTCTAAGACTTGCTTCATGTGGTCTTGATTGTCTCTTGAGTCTTCTTCATTTTCTGTGACCGAGTAGGTAATCGTCACCTTTGGAAAGTCAGGAAGGACCTGCTTGACCCTCTCCGATACCTTGATCCTCGTCTCCCCAGCCTTGACTCGCTTGAGCAGATCATAGTAGGCCTGAGCTTGAGGAATTGACTTGACAGTCAGGATGGCATTATAGGTCTTACCCACTCCTTTTTGGAAGCCTAGTTGTTGACGCGATTTATTGATAATGGCATCCAAGACTTCCAGCATATGCTCCTCATCCTCGTATACGGTATCTGGTATGTCATTTTCAGATTTATCTGTGATGAGGGTATTGCGATAATCCACCTTAAATCCCAAAACAGCTCCGTCATGGATGGCTTCCTTGACTGTATACTCATGGAGACGGTCTCCGTACTGTTGCTGGGTGGTTTGGGCTAGGTCACCGACCTGCTGGCGTTTATTTTCCTTAAAGATGGGCGTTCCTGTAAAGCCATACCAGAGAGACTGTGGGAAAAAGGTCTTAATATCTTTTTGTGTTTGTGGTGTCACTGCACGGTGGCATTCATCCACGACAAAGGCCACTCGGAGCCCCTTGATTTTGTCCGCATCTCGTTGGTAAAGACCTTGGTCAAACTTGCGCATCATGGTAGTGATTTTCTGGATAGTGGTTACCACGACACGCTTATCATTACTTCCTAGTCGCTTGACCAAATCATGGGTATTGTCCGTCTCATCGATATCAATGACATCATTGGTCGCATAGGAGAGGAAGGATGAAGTGGTCTGTTGGTCCAAGTCCCTGCGGTCAACGACAAAAATTGTCTTTTGGATAGAAGGAATTTGAAGGAGATTCCGAGCCACCTTATAAGAGGTCAGGGTCTTTCCTGAACCTGTCGTATGCCAGACATAGCCAGACTCCTGACGACGAGAAGCTTCCTGAACAGCCTCAATAGCATGGATCTGATAGGGACGCAAGAGGATAAGAGCCTTCTTGCTATCATCAAGGACAGAATACTGCATAACCATCTGATGAGCACGAGGGATAGAAAGAACTTCGTGAGCAAAACTGGTCAAGCTCGTTATGGGTTGGTTGTCCTTATCCACCCACTTAGTTAGAAATTGCTTGTTGAGTTTATTTTCTCTGGCTGCAGCGATATAGCGTGTGTCTACTTTATTGGTCACAACAAACATCTGTAAGCTAGAGTAAATGCCACGGAACTTGCCTTCTCTATCATACTTTTTGATTTGATGAAAGGCATCTAGAAAAGCAACTCTGGGACTTTTAAGTTCAATCTGAATCATTGGCAGGCCATTAATCAAGAGGGTCACATCTAGCCTGCGGTCTTGATCCTGAGGATTTATCTTATCTCTCTCGACTTGATTGACAACCTCATAACTAGACTTACCAGCTGCGATATTGTCTCTCCAGATAACAGATAAACGGATAGTCCCCAAACTAGCATCTTCTCTTTGAACCTCAACCTTGGCAATGCCATTTTCGCCGACCAACCACTTGGCAGCATCATAGTAGCTAACAAAGTTCAGTTGATTCTTTATCTGGCGTTTTTCCTGTTCTGTCAGGGGATGATCTGCTAATAGAACCACATTGTTCTGGGCTAGCTTTTCAAAGAAGTTTTCCCATAATTGCTCTTCTGTTTTGAGGTCTTCTCTATATGTCCATTGACTTTCCCCAGTTACCAGTTGGCTGATCAGTTGTTTTTCTATCTCCAGTTCTGGTTTCACCTGTATCATACTCTCTCCTTTGCTACTTGTCTGCTCCCTTTATTATAGCATGTTTAGCTTCAAATTCCATCACTCTTCCCATTGCAAAAGCAATCATTCCCCCTTTCTCCTCCAAAATATGGTATAGTAGAATTATACTATCTATGAGGAGTTTACATGTCACAGGATAAACAAATGAAAGCTGTTTCTCCCCTTCTGCAGCGACTTATCAATATCTCATCGATTGTCGGTGGGGTTGGGAGTTTGATTTTCTGTATTTGGGCTTATCAGGCTGGGGTTTTACAGTCTAAGGAAACCCTCTCTGCCTTTATCCAGCAGGCAGGCATCTGGGGGCCACCTCTCTTTATCTTTTTACAGATTTTACAGACGGTCGTCCCTATCATTCCTGGGGCCTTGACATCGGTAGCTGGCGTCTTTATCTACGGCCACATCATCGGGACTATCTACAACTATATCGGCATCGTGATAGGTTGTGCCATTATCTTTTATCTGGTGCGCCTCTATGGGGCTGCCTTTGTCCAGTCTGTCGTCAGCAAGCGCACCTACGATAAATACATCGGCTGGTTAGATAAGGGCAATCGCTTTGACCGTTTCTTTATCTTTATGATGATTTGGCCGATTAGTCCAGCTGACTTTCTCTGTATGCTGGCTGCCCTGACCAAGATGAGCTTCAAGCGCTATATGACCATCATCATTCTGACCAAGCCCTTTACCCTCGTGGTTTATACCTACGGTCTGACCTATATTATCGACTTTTTCTGGCAAATGCTTTGACATATAAAAAATCCGTTTGGTTTCCCAAGCGGATTTTGTGCTTTATTTTGAAACTTCTTTTGCAAGAACAAAGTTTCCAAGTGTGGCAGAACCATTTCCTGCGACTGCTGGCGTCACGATGTAGTCACGCACGTCTGGTACTGGTAGGTAGCCATTGAGAAGAGCTGTGAATTTCTCACGAACACGATCCAGCATATGTTGTTGAGCCATGACCCCACCACCAAAGACGATCACGTCTGGGCGGAATGTCACTGTAGCATTGACCGCAGCTTGAGCGATATAGTAGGCTTGAACATCCCAGACAGAGCTGTTGAGTTCAATGTTTTCACCACGAATACCTGTACGAGCTTCGAGACTTGGTCCAGCCGCAAAGCCTTCCAAACATCCTTTGTGGAATGGACAAACACCGTTGAATTCTTTTTCAATATCCATTGGGTGTTTAGCCACATAGTAGTGACCCATTTCAGGGTGACCCACACCACCGATAAACTCACCACGTTGGATAACACCAGCACCGATACCTGTACCGATTGTATAGTAAACTAGGTTCTCAATACGGCCACCAGCATTGTTACGGGCAACCACTTCACCATAAGCAGAGCTGTTTACATCTGTTGTGAAGTACATTGGCACGTTAAGGGCGCGACGAAGGGCACCAAGCAAGTCTACATTTGCCCAGTGAGGTTTTGGAGTTGTTGTGATAAAGCCATAAGTTTTTGAGTTTTTGTCAATATCAATGGGACCAAATGAACCAACTGCAAGACCAGCAAGGTTGTCGAATTTCGAGAAGAACTCAATGGTTTTATCGATTGTTTCGATTGGAGTTGTTGTTGGAAATTGTGTTTTTTCCACAACGTTAAAGTTTTCATCACCGACAGCACAGACAAACTTTGTACCGCCCGCTTCCAAGCTTCCATATAATTTTGTCATGATAAACCTCTTGTTTTTATTTTCTTTATTATAGCACATTTCAAAAATCTAAGTTTCTCAATTTTTTAGATTTTCCTCTGTAAATCTTACCATTCAAGCAAAAACGAACAAACATGTCATTTGTTCGTTTTCATTTTGCTAGGAAAGATTAGGCTTTCACTTCGATAAGAGCATCCCCCTTCGCAACTGAACCTGTTGCGACTGGAGCTACTGAAGAGAAGTCAGCTGTGTTTGTAACGATAACCATTGTTGTATCATCAAGACCAGCTGCAGCGATTTTGTTTGAGTCAAATGTTCCAAGAACATCGCCTGCTTTCACCTTGTCACCTTGGGCAACTTTTTGTTCGAAACCTTCACCGTTCATTGTTACAGTGTCAATACCAACGTGGATCAAGACTTCAGCACCGTTAGTTGTTTTCAAACCAAAGGCGTGACCTGTTGCAAAGGCGATTGAAACTTCAGCATCAGCTGGTGCATAAACCACACCTTGGCTTGGTTTCACAGCGATACCTTGTCCCATAGCTCCACTTGAGAAGACTGGGTCATTGACATCAGCAAGAGCTACAACGTCACCAACGATAGGAGTTACAAGTGTTTCATTTTGAAGAGCTGCTGGAATGTTACCAGTTGTTTCTTCTTGGACCAAACGTTCTGTCTCTACTTCAGTAGCAACTTCTTTTTCATCCTCGTAACCAAACATGTAAGTAAGAGCGAAACCAAGTGCAAATGATACAGCTACCATAAGAAGGTATTGGGCAAGTTGTCCGTTACCAACATAAAGCATTGTACCAGGGATGATGGTGATACCACTACCATTACCAGCAAGTCCAAGGATAGAAGCCAATCCACCACCGATTGCACCAGCAATCAATGAGAGGAAGAATGGTTTACGGAAGCGCAAGTTCACCCCGAAGATAGCAGGCTCTGTAATACCTAGGAAGGCAGAAAGAGCAGCTGGGAAAGCAAGTGTTTTCAGTTTTGGATTTTTAGTTTTAACACCAACCGCAACAGTCGCAGCACCTTGAGCTGTCATAGCCGCAGTGATGATAGCGTTGAATGGGTTAGCATGGTCAGCAGCAAGCAATTGCACTTCAAGCAAGTTGAAGATGTGGTGCACACCTGACACGACGATCAATTGGTGAACCCCACCAATCAAGAAACCACCAAGACCAAGTGGCAAGCCAAGAATTGCTTTTGTACCAATAAGGATATAGTTTTCAACAATGTGGAAGACTGGTCCGATGACAAAGAGTCCAAGGATAGACATGACCAAAAGTGTCACAAATGGTGTTACCAAGAGGTCAATGACATCTGGAACGACCTTGCGGACAGCTTTTTCAAATTTTGCTCCGACAACCCCGATGATGAAGGCTGGAAGAACGGAACCTTGCAAACCAACAACAGGGATGAAACCAAAGAAGTTCATAGCCGTTACTTCACCACCTGAAGCGACTACCCAAGCGTTTGGAAGTGAGCCAGAAACAAGCATCATACCAAGAACGATACCAACGGCAGGATTTCCACCGAATACACGGAAGGTTGACCACACAACCAAACCTGGCAAGATGATGAAGGCTGTATCTGTCAAGATTTGTGTGTAAGTTGCAAAGTCTCCTGGAAGTGGCATTTCAAGAGCATTGAAAAGACCACGCACACCCATGAAGAGACCTGTCGCTACGATAACTGGGATGATTGGAACGAAAACGTCACCGAAAGTACGGATAGCACGTTGGAACCAGTTCCCTTGTTTAGCAGCTTCTGCTTTCATGTCATCTTTAGATGATGTTGGTAAACCAAGTGCAACAACTTCATCGTACATTTTGTTTACTGTACCAGTACCAAAGATGATTTGGTATTGACCTGAGTTAAAGAAAGCACCTTGAACTTTTTCCAAGTTCTCAATCACTTCTTTATTGATTTTTCCTTCATCTTTGACCATGACACGAAGACGAGTCGCACAGTGAGCTACACTGTTGACATTTTCACGTCCACCCAAGGCATCGATGACTTTTTTTGCAATTTCCTGATTGTTCATTTGCAAAAATCTCCTTATATAAAATTTTGTTCTTGTTTGAAAGCGATTTTATCCGCCCTACGACTTTTATTTTATCATGTTTTAGAAATATGTCAAGCGTTTTGCAGAAAAAATATTCTATCCACTTAGTTGGCTTGCTTTAGATTGATTGATTTTGATTGTTTTATCAGGTATTCCTTAAAAAAATAAGTTTAAAATCTTGGTTAAAAGGGTTTTGTTTCATTATCTTTCATATTTTCCTGAAAATTTGATTGATTTCCTGCATTTATTTTATGATAAACGTTTGACAGTTTTTTCTCTTTTTTAACATAAAAGGCTTGCTTTTTTTTCCGAAAACGGTTACTATTAAAAGTGATAAGATTTTTGGAGGAATGAAAGAATGGAATGGACTACTGAGCGTCGTTACAGACTTTATCAAGACTGGACGCAAGAAGAAATTAAGAATATTAAAGAAAATATGGCACAATCTCCATGGCATACTCATTACCATGTTGAGCCAAAAACAGGACTTCTCAACGACCCAAATGGCTTTTCTTACTTTGATGGAAAGTGGATTGTTTTTTATCAGAACTTTCCTTTTGGTGCAGCCCACGGTTTAAAATCTTGGGTTCAATTGGAAAGTGAGGACTTGGTTCACTTCACAGAAACTGGTGTCAAAGTTTTGCCTGATACTCCATTAGATAGCCACGGCGCCTACTCGGGTTCTGCTATGCAATTTGGCGATAATTTGTTCCTATTCTATACGGGAAATGTCCGAGATGAAAACTGGATCCGTCACCCATACCAGATTGGGGCTTTGATGAACAAGGATGGCAATATTACGAAGATTGACAAGATTTTAATTGACCAACCAGCAGATTCTACAGACCACTTCCGCGATCCGCAAATTTTTAATTTTAAAGGTCAATATTATGCCATCGTCGGAGGACAGGACTTAGAGAAAAAAGGCTTCGTCCGTCTCTACAAGGCTGTTGACAACGACTACACCAATTGGCAAGCTGTTGGCGACCTTGACTTTGCTAACGACCGCACTGCCTACATGATGGAATGCCCAAATCTGGTCTTTGTAGGAGAGCAACCTGTCCTTCTCTACTGCCCACAAGGATTGGATAAAGATATTCTAGACTACGACAATATCTATCCAAATATGTATAAAATCGGGGCTTCCTTTGACCCAGAAAATGCTAAAATGGTAGACGTATCTCAACTTCAAAACATGGATTACGGTTTCGAAGCCTACGCTACCCAAGCCTTCAACGCTCCTGACGGACGTGCTCTAGCAGTTAGCTGGCTTGGTTTACCAGATGTTTCTTATCCATCTGACCGTTTTGACCACCAAGGAACCTTCTCTTTGGTTAAAGAACTGACTATCAAAGATGGCAAACTCTACCAATACCCAGTCGCAGCTATCAAGGACCTTCGTGCTTCTGAAGAAGCCTTCTCAAATCGTGTCCAAACCAATAACACTTACGAACTTGAACTCAACTTGGAAGCCAATAGCCAGAGCGAAATTGTCTTACTTGCTGATAAAGAAGGCAAAGGACTTTCAATCAACTTTGACCTTGTAAACGGTCAAGTGACAGTAGATCGTAGCCAGGCTGGTGAACAGTACGCCCAAGAATTTGGAACTACACGCTCTTGCCCTATCGATAACAAGGCTACTACTGCTACGATTTTCATCGATAACTCTGTCTTTGAAATTTTCATCAATAAAGGAGAAAAAGTATTTTCTGGTCGTGTCTTCCCACATGCGGACCAAAATGGTATCCTGATCAAGTCTGGAAACCCAACTGGAACTTACTATGAATTAGATTATGGTCGCAAAACTAACTGATGTCGCAAAACTTGCAGGCGTCAGCCCTACTACCGTTTCTCGGGTTATCAATAAAAAAGGCTATCTCTCTGAGAAAACCATTCAAAAGGTCAATGAAGCCATGAGAGAATTGGGCTATAAACCTAACAACCTGGCTCGTAGTCTGCAGGGAAAATCAGCTAAGTTAATCGGCTTGATTTTCCCCAATATTTCCAACGTTTTCTATGCAGAATTGATTGATAAATTGGAACACCAACTCTTCAAAAATGGTTACAAGACTATCATCTGCAACAGCGAACACGACTCTGAGAAGGAACGTGAATACATCGAAATGTTGGAAGCCAATCAGGTGGACGGCATCATTTCTGGTAGTCACAACCTAGGAATTGAAGACTACAATCGTGTGACAGCACCGATTATTTCCTTTGACCGAAATCTATCGCCAGACATCCCTGTCGTTTCCTCTGACAACTATGCTGGTGGGGTTCTTGCTGCCCAGACCTTGGTTAAGACAGGCGCCCAGTCTATCATCATGATTACAGGAAATGACAATTCCAATTCGCCAACTGGACTACGCCACGCTGGTTTTGCATCTGTACTCCCAGAAGCTCCTATTATCAATGTTTCCAGTGACTTTTCTCCTGTCAGAAAAGAAATGGAAATCAAAAATATCTTGACTCGTCAAAAACCAGATGCCATTTTTGCTTCAGATGATTTGACAGCTATTTTGGTCATTAAAATTGCTCAGGAACTTGGCATTTCTGTCCCTGAAGAACTCAAGGTCATCGGCTATGATGGGACCTACTTTATCGAGAATTACTATCCTCAACTGGCTACTATCAAGCAACCCTTGGAAGAGATTGCCTGCCTCACTGTTGATCTTCTCTTGCAAAAGATCGAAGGCAAGGAAGTCGCAACAACAGGCTACTTCTTACCCGTTACCCTATTACCGGGGAAAAGTATTTAAACACAAGAAAACTCAGACCGATCCGTCTGAGTTTTTTTATAATCTTAAGTTTTCTAGATAACGCTGGGCTGTCTCTAGGTTAAAGGTTTTATCTGCGATAAGTTGCTCAACTAGGGGACCTACCTCGGACTCCCTAGCACCAGCTAGGAGAGCTAAGGATTTGGCTTGCAATTTCATGTGACCTTGCTGAATTCCTGTGCTCACCAAGGCTTTGAGAGCCGCAAAGTTTTGAGCGAGACCGATGGATACGATAATCTGGGCTAATTCTTTGGCAGAAGGATTTCCCAGTAGTTCATGACTGAGGGCTACACGAGGGTTGAGTCCGATAGAGCCACCCTTGGTCGCTACAGGCATAGGTAAGGTCATCTGGCCGACCAATTCTTCTCTTTCAAGGTCCAGTATCCATCGACTGAGACCTTGATAGTGCCCCTCTCGACTGGCAAAAGCATGGGCTCCAGCTTCGATGGCACGCCAGTCATTACCAGTGGCAATCAAAATGGCATCAATACCGTTAAAAATCCCTTTATTGTGGGTAGCAGCTCGGTAAGGATCAGCATGCGCAAACTGACTAGCCAAAGCGATTTTCTCCGCAATTTCTCGTCCTTGATCCTTTTGGCGGCTCAAGTAGCGAAAGGCGATACGACAACTTGCCGTCACCAGAGAATCGGTCGCGTAGTTTGACAGAATCCCCATGAGACTTTGTCCCTGACTGAGTTCTTCTAAGACTGGTTTCAAGGCTTCCAGCATGGTGTTGAGCATATTAGCTCCCATAGCTTCTTGGGTATCGATATGGAGATAAACAACAAGAAAGTCTGTTTCGCCTTTGAGCTGTTCTACATGCAGATCACGCGCCCCACCTCCACGTTTAACGATAGAAGGATAGGCTTGATTGGCAAGTTCCAAAAGTTCGGCTTTCTTGCTGACAATTTTCTCTTGCGCTTGTTCAGGATTAGCAACTTGATAAAGAGCTACCTGCCCAATCATCTGGCGCTCATGGACTTGAGCGTTAAAACCACCTGCTCGCTTGATGATTTTGCTGGCATAGCTGGCCGCAGCAACCACTGAGGGTTCTTCCGTCACATAGGGAACTGTGTATTCCTGACCATTAACGAGAACCTCTGGAACCAGCGAATAAGGCAGAGAAAAAGTTCCCACCACATTCTCACTCAGCTGGTCTGCGACAGTCACGCTAATCTGTTCATCCTGATTCAAACTCGCTTGCTTGTCAGGACTAAGGAGCGCCTGAGCTTGTAACAGCTCGAGGCGCTCATGGTATGATTTTTTAGAAAATCCATTCCAACTTATCTTCATTATTTTTCAACCTTGCTATAACGGCGTTGGTGGTCCACAATTTCAACCAAGGCATAGTCTTGATTTTCAAAACCTGCAAACTGGGCAGAATTTGTTTCATCTAAGTCTACTTCCTCAAAGAAGACTTTTTCATAATCTGCAACAGATAGGGCAGTTCTTTGGTTGAGCTTGTTCAAGCGGTCTTTATCCAGATAGGCTTCATAACCCTCAACCAATTCACCACTGAAGAATTCAGCCACGGCACCACTTCCGTAACTATAAAGAGCGATTTTATCCCCAGCCTTCAAGCTATCTGTATTTTCCAAGAGAGACAAAAGTCCAAGGAAGAGGGAACCTGTATAGATATTCCCCACCTTTTGACTGTAGAGAATAGACTGGTCAAAGTGCTTTTGCAAGAGGTCTTTTTTCTCTTGAGGCAGGCTCTTATCCATGATTTTTTTCAAGCCTTTTAGCGCTAATTTAGGGTAAGGCAAGTGGAAACAAACAGCCGCAAAATCATCCAAAGTAAGCTGGTAGCGTTTTTGGTATTCAAGCCAAGTCGTTTTCAAACTATCCAAATATTGTTGGGTAGAATAGACACCATTTACATAAGGAGTTGTTGAGTAATTTGGACGCCAGAAATCCATGATGTCACGAGTCTGAGCCACATTGTCATTATTAAAGGTCATAATGCGTGGATTTTGTGTAATCAACATGGCCACACTTCCGGCACCCTGAGTGGGTTCTCCTGGAGTTTCAATACCGTATTTGGCAATATCGCTGGCGATGACCAAGACCTTGGACTCTGGAGAATTTTCCACATGTAATTTGGCATAATGGAGGGCAGCTGTCGCTCCATAGCAGGCTTCTTTAATCTCGAAACTACGAGCAAAGGGTTGGATGCCCAGCAAACCATGTACAAAGACGGCTGCAGCTTTACTTTGGTCAATTCCTGACTCAGTAGCCACAATGACCATATCAATTTCTGCTCTTTCTTGCTCAGTTAAAATAGAGTCACTTGCACTGGCCGCCAAGGTCACGATATCCTCAGTTAGGGGCGCAATACTCAATTCCTTGAGTAAGAGTCCTTTGCTTAATTTTTCAGGGTCAATTCCCCTTGCTTCTGCTAAGTCTTGTAATTTCAAGACATATTGACTGGTCGCAAAACCAATCTTATCAATACCGATTGTCATATTTACCTCTGTTTTATCATTCATGTAAAAAATCGTTCATTACTATTTTATCACAAATGGCAGTAAAAGAGAGAAAAAAGACTTGATTCACCAAATCAAGTCGCTTATGAATCTAACTTTTATGCTGTTTTCGTAAGTAAGAATACAGTCTGAGAATCACTGTTCCACTAGCCATTCCAATGGAAATCACCAGAGCCAACATAACAACCAAGGTTGCACTAGCAATGGCATGACTGTAATCCCCCGTCACAAAAAAGGCAGTTGTCCGATAGGAGAGATAACCCGGAACCAGAGGTGCCAAGATGGCCAAGATAAAGACCACAGCAGGTGTCTTATAAAGAATACTTAAAATCTGGCTGACACAAGAACCGATAATGGCTGCAATAAAAGTAGCCACAATAACATTGGTCGGTTCCTTGAGCAAGAGATAAATCAGCCAGACAGCCATGCCCAAAATCCCTCCAGGTAAGAGCATAGAGCGTTGCACATTGAGTACGATTAAAAAAGTGATAATAGCAAGAAGACTTGCCACTGCTTGTAATAAAAAGGTAGTTAGTGTCATATTAGTTCATCAATACCAAGGCGACAGAAGTTCCTGCCCCTAAAGCAAGTGTAATAAGTAGGGATTCAAACATTTTACTCATACCAGAGTTTATGTGGTTGGTCATAATATCACGAACCGCATTAGTCAAGGCAATTCCTGGTACAAAAGGCATGACAGCACCAGCTATAATCAAATCTGCCGTTGAAGGAAAACCTGTGTAGCGAGCCCAAAACTGGGCAATCATCCCAAAGACAAAGGCTCCAGCAAAGGCTGTTACAAAAGGAATTCGGATAAACTTTTCCACATAGAGGGAAAAGGCAAAACCAAATAAGGTAGCCACTCCTGCCCCGAGTGCGTCGTAGATATTTCCACTAAACATAACTGAAAAGAAAGGGGCACTAAAGGTCGCAGCCAAAGTTACCTGCAACTTGGTATAGGGAAGCGGTTGAGCTTGCAAAGCCGTCAATTGCTTAAAGGCTGTTTCTAAATCAATCTGCCCCCCAACTAGCTGACGAGAAATCTGGTTCACATCACAGACTTTTTCGATGTTATAAGAAGAGGAGGTCACGCGCTTCATACGCGAAATATTGGTATTTTCAATGGAGAAAAAGATAGCGGCAGGCATGGCAAGAACATTACAATCCACAATCCCCTGCGAATGCGCAATACGAATCATGGTATCTTCTACGCGATGAATCTCTGAACCACTTTTGAGGAGAATGGTTCCAGCTAACATAATCACATCAATAACGGCATTTAATTCTTTTGATTCTTCCATGCTTTCCTCCTTTTATCAACTCCTTCTATTCTATCACAAATCTGGAGTCAAAAAAAATCTTTGCCATGAAATCATGACAAAGATTCGTTTAATCACGAGAATTTTCGTGGTTCCCTTCACTACTTGATTGAGTAGTAGCAGGTGCATTCCCTCGTTGATTTCCTTGTTGGTTCCCCTGACTTGGTGTCGTAGTAGAACCTTGGTTTCCACGTTGGGATGGTGCTGATGATGACGTTGACGGTGGTGTTTTTGGTTTGTAGATTGAAATCTTGACACGCGTCTTAGTCAAATCAACCTTTTCACCTGCTTTTGGACTCTGTTCAATGACTGTACCCTCAGCAGTTCCATCAGGAGCTGTCGGCACTTCTACAACTTCAATATTGGCTTCCTTAATCCCAACAATTTGAACGAGATTATTTTTAGTAAATTCGAGACTAGATCCTTTATAACTTGGCATAGAAACGCTGGTTACTTTCTTAGCAACGGTTAAGGTAATCGTTGAGGCCTTGCTCAAATCATAGGTTGTTCCGGCAGCTGGACTCTGTCTGAGAACAGTTCCTGCTTCGCTCTCACTTGATTCCTCTTCCTCAATTTTAATGAGATTTTCAGGAACCTTCTTCTGCTTGAGTTCTGCTATAACATCTGTCGATTTACGGCCGATATAGTTACTCAATTGGAAAGATTGCTTGCCTGATGAGACAACCAAATTGATTTTCGAACCTTCTTTTCGAGTCTTTCCAGCTTCAGGATCTGTACGGATAATCCGCCCTTCTTCCACCTTTTCACTAGCCTCTGATTTCTCCTCGCCAATCTCAAAATTGGCTTTCTTGAGCGTTTCCTTGGCCTCCGCAACTGTCTGACCTGCCACTTCTGGGATGGCAATGGTTGCAGGAGTTCTGGATAGTATCCAAATAAGAGAAGCTGCCACCAATACAATACTGGCCAACAAAATCATATAACGAACTCTAAATTTCCGTTTCTTAACAGGCTTGGTGGCGTAATTGTCTTCTGAAACCTGCTGACTCGGCTTCGCAGTCTGTGGCTTCGGACTTTGTGTTTGCACCTTAGGAATCGTGGTCAAGGTACTCTGGGATACCTTTGGTAGAGTCTTAGTGTCCGCCTTAGTAGTATCATTAAATACCAGTTTAGGCTCATTACGACGATTGTAAGACAAGCTACTAGACAAGTCCACATACATCTCTGCAACTGACTGATAACGATCTGTCAATTTCTTGGCAGTTGCCTTGATGACAACATTCTCCAAAGCCTGAGGCACAGATGGATTTTCATCAATAACTGACGGCAGTGGTTTCTGGAAATGCTGAAGGGCGATGGTCACCGCACTATCCCCGTCATAAGGGATATGGCCTGTCAGCATCTCATAGAAAATAATCCCCATGGCATAGATATCACTCTGTACAGTTGCCTTCGAACCACGCGCCTGCTCTGGTGACAAGTAATGAACCGAACCCAGCATAGAGTTAGTCTGAGTCAGACTTGTCTCAGCAAAGGCTACTGCAATCCCAAAGTCTGTGACCTTGGCAGTCCCATCTGGTGTCAAAAGGATATTTTGAGGTTTCAAGTCCCTATGGACAATTCCTCGAGTATGGGCCAAACGCATAGCCAAGAGAATTTGTCCCATAATACGGACTGCTTCTTCATTAGAAAGAGGATAGTGTTCCTTGATATAGCGTTTGAGGTCTAGTCCAGCAACATACTCCATTGCAAGATACTGTTGACCGTCTTCCTCACCAATATCTGTTATCCGAACGATATGAGGATGGTCTAGATCTGCCATAGCTCTCGCTTCACGCTGAAAACGAGCTACAGCTATCGGGTCCGTCTGGTAGTTGGTCCTAAGGACCTTCACTGCCACTTCTTCTCCGTCTAGAATTAAATCCTTGGCCAAATAGACATCTGCCATGCCTCCTCGGCCAATCTGTTTCACAATCCGATAGCGTCCGGCAAAAATCTTGCCGATTTGGATCATTCTGCATCCTCCTCGTTCATAGAAACAAGGGCAACCGTAATGTTGTCTAAACCTCCTGCATTGTTAGCAAAACGTACGAGCGTCGCTGTTTTATCTGCCAAAGGAATATCACTGGTTACAATATCACAAATCTCACTTCCTGAAATCATGTTGGTCAAACCATCACTATTGAGCAAGAGATAGTCACCTGGCTCAAGGGTAATCATTCCAAAATCAGGTTGAACTTCATCTTTTTGACCGATAGATTGAGTAATAATATTTTTCTGTGGATGGCTAGCTGCTTCTTCTGGTGTCAATTGGCCAGCTTTAAGTAATTCATTGACCAAGGAATGGTCGCTCGTTAACTGGTGGTATTCTTCTCCACGAATCAAACCGATACGAGAATCTCCAATATGAGCATAGATAGCCTGATTGCCAATAATAGCAACAGCTTCTAGAGTTGTTCCCATTCCTTTATAGGCATCATCTTGTCCAAGTTGATGAATCTTTTGATTTTCAATTTCTAGGTAATTGGCGAACCATTCACGCACTTCATTGACTGTATCGATCTGGGTGTCAACCCAAGCTATACCTAGGTCTGTTACCGCCATTTCACTAGCGATATTCCCTGCGCGATGACCTCCCATCCCATCAGCTAAAATAATCATAGTACGTCCAGCTCTATTGACATAGTGGTTGACATAGTCTTGGTTATTTGTTCGTTTCTGACCAACATCTGTTAATAATGAAATTTCCATGTGTCAGTTCCTTCCTAATCCGATATCTTGCGAAATTGACTGATGAAGAATCCATCACTTCCATACAATTCAGGTGTAATGAGGATACAGCCGTCTTTCATGATATCCTTACATTCATGTTCTAGTTTTACCTGCTCGAACTCAGGATGACTTTCTAAAAACGCCTCAACGACTTGAAAATTCTCCTCTGAGACAATAGTACAGGTACTATAAGTTATTATACCACCTTTGCGTAGTGTTTGACAAACACTACCTAATATTTCTAGCTGAATTTCCTGCAAGGACGCGAAATCTGCCGTTTCTTTATTGTATTTGATGTCTGGTTTTCGGCGCAGAAGACCGATTCCTGAACAGGGAGCATCTACCAAAATCTTATCAAATGAATCCTGACCAAAAAACTCATGCACCTTTCTGGCATCTAATTTTTGCCTTTGAATCCGATCTGCAACCTCTAGACGTTGAGCATTTTCTTGGATTAAGTCCAACTTGTGATCGTAAAGGTCCAAAGCAGTAACCTGACCTGTCGTGAGATAAGAGGCTATATGAGCTGTTTTTCCACCCGGAGCCGCACAAGCATCTAGCACCTTCTCATCACCTTGTAAATCAAGAGTTGGCGCAACCAGCTGACTGGACTCGTCTTGGATGGTAATGGCCCCCTCTGCAAACAAATCATGGCCTGCAAAATGCCCCTGCTCCTTAACAAGACCAGAAGGAGACAAGGACGAATCACTAGCCTCCAACAAGGCTTGGATTTCCTCTTTTCGGCTTAAATCAGTCACACGAATACTGGCCTTGTTGCGCACTAAAAGGCTTTCAAAGATAGCTTGAGCTCGCTCTTCTCCGTATTCTTCCTTGAGCTTGGCAACTAGCCAAACCGGAAGGGAATATGCAATGGAGTCACGCTTATTTTTTCGTTTGATGCTGGTGATATCTGGCCAGCCTTCACGCAAGATACGGCGAAGGACGGCGTTAACCAATTTTTCACTGCCTTTTTTACGGACTTTGGCCAATTCTACTGCTTCATTGACCACAGCATGATCTGGAATCTTGTCCAAATAGCGGAGCTGGTAGGCACTCATGAGAAGAAGGACATAAAGCCAACTGTCTAACTGGTCTCTGTCTTCGATAAAGTGGGATAGGTACCATTCCAGAGTCAGTTTACGGGCTACCGTTCCATAGACCAGCTCGGTCACCAAGCCCTTGTCTGCTGTAGAGATCTGACTTCCCTTGAGATGCTTATTTAAGGCGATATTTGAGTATGCTTGAGTAATAAAAACATCCTCTAATACCGCTAGGGCTAAACTTCTAGCCGTTTCTACTTTAGTCACCAAATCGTTCTCCTACAGTCAATGTACGTCCAACTCCGTTGAGGAAGGAAGCAATGTCCATCTTAGGTTTACCAGCTGGCTGCACTTGTTTGAGGGATAGAGCCCCTTCTGCCGTTGCGACAATCAATTCTTTCTTGCCGATAGAGAGAATTTCACCTGGATTTCCCTTACCTTCTACTGGTAGGGCTTCATAAATCTTAAAGCGGTCGCCCTTAAGGAAAGTATGGGCAACAGGCCAGGGGTTCATCCCACGGATTTGGTTAAAGAGTTGACGATTGCTTTTATTCCAATCCAATTTTTCTTCCTCTGGCTTGATGTTTGGCGAGAAAGTAACCTGACTTGGATCCTGCGGTGCAGGTTTGATATCACCAGCAATATAAGCTGGTAAAGTATCCAAAAGCAAATCACGACCAACTAGCGCCAATTTCTCAAACAAGGTCCCGACATTGTCCTCATCTGTGATAGGAATACTACGACGAGAAATCATATCTCCTGCATCCATTTCCTTAACCATTTCCATAATGGTCACACCAGCTTCCTCATCCCCTTGAATCACGGCATAATGGATAGGCGCACCACCACGGTGTTTAGGAAGAAGAGAGGCATGAACGTTGACCGCAAAGTCCATGCTATCAAGGAGTTTACTTGGGAGAAACTGCCCAAAAGCAGCAGTCACAATTCCATCTGCTCCTAGCTTCATAAGTTCTTCCATCTCTGGACTTCCAGATAATTTTTCAGGTTGGTAGATAGGAAGTCCTGCTTCTTTGGCAGCTTGTTTAACTGGGGTTTCCTGGATAACTTTTTTACGTCCGACAGCACGGTCTGGCTGGGTCACAACTGCTAGAATTTCGTAACGGTCATCTGTCAAAAGTCCTTTTAAGACTGTTGCTGAAAAGTCGGGGGTCCCCATAAAGATTAATTTTGTCATATCTTCTCCTTCTTATAAAAATTGCTGTGGTTCATGGTCAATGCTGAGACGGAGCTCACTATTTTCCCTTTCTTGAGTCAAGGCTAAGACCTGGTTGAGGGTTGGCCCCAGCTCATCTTCTAAACGGTATTTAATTAAAATCTGGTAATGATAGAGGTTGTGGGTACGAGCAATCGGTTTGGGCGTTGGCCCAAGAATGTTACTGGTCTCTGACAATCCTGACCGCAAAATGTTCATAACTTCATAAGCACGTTTGACCACCTCTTCTTCTTTCTTGTGAGAAAGGGTAATGCCAATGGTGAAATAGTAAGGCGGATAGCCAAGTTGTCGTCTAATTCCCATTTCATAGGCATAAAAGCCTTCGTAGTCCTGATCCTTGGCAAATCGAATAGCATAGTGCTGAGGATTGTAGGACTGAATCAAGACCTGCCCAGCTTTTTCAGCCCGACCTGCCCGACCTGCCACCTGAGTCAAGAGCTGGAAGGTTCTCTCAGAAGAACGGAAATCAGGCAGATTCAAGGCCGTATCCGCATTGAGAACTCCAACTAAGGTTACATTAGGAAAATCCAATCCCTTGGCAATCATCTGAGTACCTAGTAAAATATCCGCTTCCCCTCGACCAAACTGGTCAAGTAGAGCTTGATGACTGCCTTTCTTGCGAGTCGTATCCACATCCATGCGCAGAATACGTGCCTGAGGAAAAAGCTCTGCCAGCTCGTCATAAGCCTTTTGAGTTCCCGTCCCATAGTAACGAATACTGCGACTCTTACAGTTAGGACAGACCTGAGGAATGGCCTTTGAAAAGCCACAATAATGGCAGTTCATGGTCTTGGTATCCATGTGCAAGGTCAGGGAAATGTCACAGTTGGGACAAGTATCCACCGTCCCACACTCCCGACACATAACAAAGCTAGAATAACCTCGGCGATTGAGCATGAGAACCACCTGCTCTTTTTTAGCCAGACGGTCCTGAATAGCTTCAAGCAAAGGGGGCGTAAAGTTCGACGTCTCATTTTGTCCGATATAGTCCCGAAAATCAATCACTTGAACCTCAGGAATGGTAGCTAAAGGATTGGCACGTTGGGTCAGACGTAAGTGTTGATAGACACCTTTTCCAGCCCGCGCACGGCTTTCCAGACTTGGTGTTGCTGAACCAAGGACTAGAGCCGCTTGATTATATTGGGCCCGTAAAATAGCCACCTCTCTGGCATGGTAACGGGGATTGCTGTCCTGCTTATAAGTCGCTTCGTGCTCCTCATCGATAATCATGACTCCCAGATTTTTCAGAGGAGCAAAGATAGCTGACCTGGCGCCAACCACAACTTGGGCATCGCCGCGCTCCACCTTGCGCCATTCATCATACTTTTCACCATTAGACAGACCTGAGTGGAGAATTGCCACTTGCTCACCAAAGCGAGCAATAAAACGCTCCGTCATCTGAGGAGTCAAGGAAATCTCAGGCACCAGCAAAATGGCTGTCTTGCCCTTGTCCAAGGCTCCTTGGATAATCTGCAAGTAAACCTCTGTCTTCCCACTTCCTGTAATCCCTTGAAGGAGGAAGGGAGGTTGATGACTGCCAATCGCACTGACAACCGCATCACGCGCCTGTCTTTGCTCTGGATTCAACTCCAAAGGCTGACTTGCTTCAATCCCTTCAAAATAAGCTGCCGAGCGTTGAACTTCCTTTTGGACTATGGTCACAGCACCTTGTTCCACAAAGAAGTTGACTTGCTCCCGCGAGTAGGACTCTAATAAGCTAGCCAAGGGAGCACTCTCAGAATGAGACAGCAGATAGTCTCTTAGTTCTAACTTTTTCTTGGCGCGTGTAGAGATCTCGACACCTTCTAATTGAGCAAGATGAACTTCATACCAAGACTGGGTCTTGACCTTCTTTTGATCGACCGCCTGATATTCCAGACCAAGCAGGCCTTTTCTAGTCAAACGCATCATTTCAGCTTGCTTACCTAAATCCAGAGAAGAAAAGGCAAGCGAATCCTCTGAACCAAACAGACGCTCTCGGTCTTCCTGACTCAAACCTTCCAGAGGATAGAGAATCTTGTCATAGCTAGAATTTAGAAATCCCGGTAGCATGGCCTTGAGGATAGAGATTTTGTAAGAAAAGACGGACTTGCGTAACTCCTCAGCCAACCAGAGTTGTTCTTGCGTGAGAACAGGAGAAAAATCTAGTACCTCGGCTATATCTTTTAAATCTTGACTTGCCCCTTCTTCATCTGATTGGAACTCCAAACCAAGAACAATCCCTTGAATCAGGCGATTGCCCTTACCAAAAGGCACATGAACACGCATCCCAACTTCCAGCATTCCCTCAAACTCCTCAGGAATCCTGTAACTATAGGGCTGGTCTGTCTGCATTAAGGGCACATCTACGATAATCTTGGCTATGGCCATCTTCTCACCTCCTCCTTGTCACTATATTCTTGCAATAGAAAAAATAAGATTGAGTCCCCCCCAACCTTAAATTTTTTCACCATCTTCTTTTTCTTTAGCGATTTGCTCTTTGATTTTCTTTTCTTCTTCTTCTTTGCGGCGTTTTTCTTCTTCGATACGGCGACGCACTGCTTCACGTTTTCCTTCTGGATCTGGGTGAATTGTAACGTTTCCTGATTCGATTTCTTCTAAAGCGCGAAGAGTTGATTTTTCAGACTTGAAACCTTGAGTTGCTGGCGCACCTGCTTCCAATTCATGGGCACGTTTTGCTTCCAAGATTACGAGTGAATATTTTGAAGGAACCTTGTCGAGCAAGGTATCAATAGAGGGTTTTAACATCATTTGCTTGTACCTATTTTCTAAATTTTATCGGGTAGTTGAAGATTTTGGTAACATCTCCTGATAGTGACCAATGACACGATCCACACGGAAGTGCTCTGCTTCGATCACACGTTTGACACGCTCAGCAGCTAGGGGCACCTGATCGTTGACAATCGCATAATCATACTCACGCATGAGGGCAATTTCTTCCTTGGCTTTTTCGATTCGTTGGGCAATCACTTCTGCGCTGTCTGTTCCACGACCTACCAAACGATCTTGCAATTCATCCAAATCTGGTGGTGTCAGGAAGATAAAGACAGCATCTGGAACCTTTTTCTTGACCTGAAGTGCACCCTGAACTTCAATTTCAAGGAAAACATCGATTCCCTTGTCCAAGGTTTCATTGACATAGGTCAGAGGAGTTCCATAGTAGTTGCCGACATATTCTGCGTATTCCAACATCTGTCCTTGGCGAATCAGCTCTTCAAACTCTTCGCGAGTACGGAAGAAATAGTCAACACCGTCCACTTCTCCAGGACGTTGTGCGCGTGTCGTCATCGATACAGAGTATTGAAATTGGTTTTCAGAACTCTCAAAAATCTCTCTTCTAACCGTTCCTTTTCCAACCCCTGAGGGACCAGAAAAAACGATTAGTAAGCCTCGGTCTGCCATTGTGTCTCCTTTTAGTCAATCTGTAAAAATAAAATAAGATTTCCCTTCAGATAGTAGTAATTTGCGCAAACTATCCTTCTACAGTCTTTCTATCTAGTGTAACAAAAAAGCAGTAATTTTTCAACTGCTCTTTCTTATTTATTTAGCATAATCTACTGCACGAAGCTCGCGAATCACGGTTACCTTGATATTTCCTGGGTAATCGAGATTATTTTCAATTTTCTCACGAACTTTGTGAGCCAAGATTGTGACTTTGTCGTCCTTGATTTGTCCTGGATTGACCATGATACGAATTTCACGTCCTGCTTGAAGGGCAAAGCTAGTTTGCACTCCCTCAAAGCCGTTAGCAATTTCTTCCAAATCATGGAGACGCTTAATGTAGCTTTCAAGAGACTCACTACGAGCACCTGGACGTGCCGCACTCAAGGCATCTGCTGCAGCAACGATTACTGCAATCACGCTTTCAGGCTCAACATCGCCGTGGTGACTAGCAATTGTATTGACCACAACTGGGTGTTCCTTATACTTACGAGCCAATTCCATACCGATTTCAACGTGGCTACCCTCAACCTCGCGGTCAATAGCTTTACCAATGTCGTGAAGAAATCCAGCACGACGGGCAAGAGCCGCATTCTCACCAAGTTCGCTCGCCATAATACCAGCTAACTTAGCAACCTCAATCGAATGGCGCAAGACATTTTGTCCATATGAAGTACGGAACTGCAAACGTCCCATAATCTTCATCAAGTCAGGGTGAAGGTTTGGCGCACCAATCTCATAGGCGGCAGCCTCACCATATTCACGGATCTTATTGTCAATCTCTTGACGGTTTTTCTCAACTAACTCTTCGATACGAGCCGGATGAATACGACCATCCTTGAGTAACATTTCCATAGTCATACGGGCAATCTCACGACGAATCGGGTCAAAACCTGACAAAGTCACCACTTCTGGCGTATCGTCGATAATCACATCGACTCCTGTCAAACTTTCAAAGGTGCGAATGTTACGACCTTCACGACCAATAATACGTCCCTTCATAGTATCGTCTGGGAGATGAACTGTTGAGTTTGTTGACTCCGCCACATACTCACCAGCGATACGTTGCATAGCTTGAACTAGGATGTCTTTGGCCATTTTATCAGAACGTTCCTTGACCTCTTGCTCAGCTTCGCGAATACGGCTGGCAATCTCCTTGGTCAAGTTCTCCTCTGTCTGTGCCAAGATAATATCTCGTGCTTCTGCCTGAGACAGGGCACCAATACGCTCTAGTTCTGCTTCTTTTTGTCTTTCGACTTCCTCTAATTGCTCTTCACGCGCATCAAGGTTTTTCGCTCTATCAGAAATACTTTGTTCTTTTTGTTCAAGTGTTTGTTCTTTACTCGTCAAATTGTCGTCCTTACGGTCAAGGCTAGTAGCTCTCTCTGTCAAACGACTTTCGATTTGTTTGAGTTCTTGACGTTCTGATTTGAATTCAGCGTCCACTTCTTCACGGTATTTTCTGGCTTCTTCTTTGGCCTCCAATAGTGCTTCTTTTTTAAGAGACTTGCTTTCACGTTTTGCTTCATTAACCAGTAAATCCGCTTCACGTTCAGCTTGTCCACGTAAATTAGTTGCTTCTTGTTCAGCATTTAAAAGCATCAACTCTGCAGCTTCCTGAGATGATTTCATCTTGGCTGAGATGCTGACATATCCAATGACTAAACCAATGATGACGGCAAAAACAGCAATCGCAAGCGACATGATTTCCATGTTTTTACCTCATTTTATTGTTATTCCGAATGACATACATTCTTTTACATTCTACCATAAAAAAGTGATTTTCACAAACCTAAAATAGAATATGTTTTGGGGAATTTGGTGTTTAATAAACTATAATTTATTAGTATAATCTATATTTCTTAGAAATCGTAGTGTAGTAGAGATTTGAGAAAAAGCCTACTTTGCAGTAGACTTCCTCATAATCATTAAATACAAAAAGTTTGTTTCTAACAATAACAAGATTTCACTCAGGTATTCTCTGTAAATTAGACTAATGTCCTGCGCAAATTTGGGCCATTCCTCGTAAGATTTTGTCAGAAAGTTCCTTATTTTGAGCGATTCTCAGGGTTTCCTGAATACTGTTCCAGTCACTCTTAAAAAGGGGCACTATCAAAGCTTCAAATTCATCATTTACCTTCTTCATATAGTCCTTTATACCCACTCACCGTTAGCATTGACCGTATAGCCATCTGGTGTAGTAGTATTCATTGCTAAGGCTCCTGAACTATAGGCATAGTACCATTTACCAGAAACTGTAAACCAGCCTGTTTTCATAGCTCCAGCGCTATCAAGATAATACCATGTATCATTATCTTTTACCCAACCAGTAGCCATTTTACCGCTATCTTTAAGATAGTACCATGTGCCATTGTCTTTGACCCAGCCTGTAGCCAGTGAACCCGTTTCATTCAAGTAATACCATGAGCCACCAGTTTTGACCCAGCCAGTTTGCATCCAGCCTGTATTGTCAAAGTAATACCATGTACCCTTGATTTGTTCCCAACCGTTGCTAGTGTAGGAACCGTCTTCGTGCTGATACCACCAGCGACCAGCTGACTCAATCCAGTTACCAGCTTGAGAATCTTTTGTATTCTTAGTTTCCGTTTTTTGTTTGGCAACTACATCTACTTTGGCTTTATCTTGGCCAGCCACCCCACCATTGTTATTCACAACAGGAACTTCAACTCGTGAAGTTGATGAAACAACTGGGACTACAGTAGCAACAGGTGCGCTAGGAGTGCTTGGAACAGATGGAATTGTTGGAAGTACAAACTCTGGAAGAGCTGGACGAACTTCTGGGATACCCTTATCTGTTACAGGATGTTTCTTAGCTTCTTCTGCTTGAAGACGAGCCTGTTCTGCTTCATAACTTGCTTTTGCTGTCGCATAAGCCTTATTCGCTTCTTTGGCTACTTTCTCTTTTGCTTCAAGCGCTTCTTGTGCAGTTGCTTGGTTTGCTTTTACTTCTTTAAGCGTTTCTTCTGCGTCTTTCAACTCTGCCTTGCGAGTTTCAAGCTCTTTTGCAGCAGCTTTCAAATCTTGAACCAACTCTTTTGAAGAAACAACTTGTGCTTTTGCTTGGTTAAGTGCTTCTTTGGCAACGGATACCGCTTGAGTAGCTTCTTCTGCTTTTGCTTGAAGAGAAGAAAGAGTTGCTTTCTCTGCTTTTGTTTCTTCTTTTGCTTGGTTCAATTCTTTCTCTGCTTGTTTTGCAGTTGCTTTCAACTCTGCCAACTTCGCTTCTTTATCTGCCTTTGTAGCAGACAAGGTAGCAACCAAGGCATTTACATTTGACAAGGCAACAACTGCTTGATTGTGTGTTGTTGTAGCAGATTGAAGAGTTTGTTTCAAGGCTACTGTATCTTTCAACTCTGCTTCTTGGGATTTCAAGAGATTTTTTGCAGAGTTGAGGGTAGACTCAGCAGATGCAACATTTTGGTTTGCTTGTGTCAAAGTGTTCTCAGCTTGGGCTTTTTCTGCTTTTTTAGCTTCTAGCTCAGTATTGGTTGAAGCACCTTTGCGAGCGATTGTATAAGGATTTGCAATCTCTTTTGTGTCGAACTTAGAACCTTTTACCTCAGATTCAGTAACTCCAAGAACATGATTTATATAAAGTTCATTAACTGAACTCTGAGCAAAACCTCCAAAATAAACCTGATAATCTGGATTTGTGAACTGTAAAGTACCAGCAAAGTGACCAAAATCATGTTTAGTACTAACTAAAAGAGAAATTGAATTAAATAACTTCTCCTTCATTTCCGCTTTCGTCAAGTATCGAATAGCAATATGGGAAGAAGTATTGTAATAAGTAACAGAGTTCTCATAACCTTGAAGACCTTGATTCAATTCCTCTTCAGTTGGATGCAAACCATTCAAACCATAAGCATCTGCTACCGCATGGATACCTTTGGCATAGTGTCCAAAAAATCCACGGTTCCTCTGTTCTTCAAATTTATCAAGAGACCAACCACCTTTGATATACTCTTTCGCTACTTTTTCAGCAAACTCAAAAGAACTACTTGTTACTACAATATCAGATAAACCAAGCTGTTCACGCATACCTGAAATCAAGTCTGCTGCAAACAAAGTCAAATCATCTCGAATATCTTTTGGTAAGTTATTGACATCATATAGCTTGCTATCCGATTTATCATCTTCTCCGATAACAAGTTCTTTTGATTGAATACTTTGAGCAATCATTTGAGTAATTTCAGCTTCCAAATTCGATGACTTAACACTATATTCATCATAAGCAGCTTGATTACCTGTTAAACCTGAATTGTCAAAATCTCTCTTTAATTTAATCGACTCCTTAACTTTAGCAATAATCTTAGTATCCAACGTGATACTACCTTTTGAAAACAGTTTAGAGGATTTTAATATACCTTCCAAATCTGCAGTGACCGCTTTAAGAGCTTGTTCTGCTTGTGCTTGGTGTGCTTTGGCATCAGATACCGCTTGAGTTTTTGTAGCAATATCTGCTTTTGTACCTTCAATTTGCGCTGTTGTAGCTTGATTTGCTTTCTCTGCTTCTGTAAGAGCAGTTTCTGCATCTGTTTGCGCTTGTTTGCTTGTTTTTTCCGCTTCTACGGCTTCTTTTTGGGCTTCCTTGGCATTTTCCAAGCCTTTGCCATTAACCGCATCTGTGGCGATTTGAACCGCTTCTGTGGCACTTGTAAGTGCTTTTTCTTTTGTAGCTTGAGTAGCTTCTTTTTCTGCTACAACCGCTTTTTGTGCAGATACCGCTTGGCTTGCTTCTGTAGCTTTTGCTTCTGCTTGTTTAACGGCTTCTGCTTTTGCAGGAACTTCTGCTTCTGCCTTAACTACTGCTTTCTCAGCTTCTGCAATAACAGCTGGGCTTGCCTTCTTCGCAAAGTCTTCCGCCTTTTTCACAGCGTCTGTTTTCTCATTGACAAGAGAATCTGCTTCATTTGTAGCACGCTTGGCATCTTTAACCGCCTGTTTTGCTTCCGCTACTTCTTGATCCGCTTTCTTAGCTTCTGCTTCTTTTGTAGCAACCTCTTCTTTTGTCGCTACCGCAGGAGTAGTTGTTTCCACAACCTCCGCCTTTGGCGCTTCCACAGTCACTGGTTTTGGAGCGACTTCTTCTGCTCCTACTGTGTGGGATAGGGATGCTGCTGCAATTGCTGCTGTCATTACGATTGTTGATTTTTTCATATTGTTTCCTCTTTTTTCTTTATAAACTTATTATATCACAAAATAACCTTTAAAGGTTGTTTATATATAAAATAACTTTAAAAAGTCTAAAATTTGTACCATTTTGACTGTATCATGTAAGTAGCGAGGTACTACATGACAAATAACAAAAGCAATCTTCAAGATTACATCTCTAAAAGAATCCGTCTATTACGTTTAGAAAGAGGATATACTCAAGAACAACTAGAAGAGATGGCTGATTTGGGTACTAATTATATCTACAAATTAGAAAATCTTTCAACTAACTTAAAAATTCAAACGCTAGAGAAAGTAATGGAAGCATTAGAAGTAGATTTAGATACATTCTTTGATATACAGTTAAAAGAAGAAGACCCCAAAATTTCTCTACTTATTGATGAATTAAAAACTCTTCCAACAGAACAACGTTCCCGAGTCTTAGATGCCTTGATACTCATTCTCAAAGAAGTCAAATAACAGATGTTCTGATTTGCTTCTTTATCATTTACAATCATTAGATTTCCCATAATTTTTTAAGAAGGCGCAAGGCTTTCATTTTTACTTTTATATAGAAAACTAGACACAAATAGTTCAAAATACTATTTTCGAGTGTCGATCAGACTAACAAATCCCTTACTTGTAGCTGAATCAATTGCGACTATGACTACTATCTTCTCTCTATCTTTTAACCTAGAATCAATCTTAATATAAATTCCGATTGTATGGTTTTCAATCTATTTATTATTTTTATACCACTTTACCATACTTTTCTTATTTTGTATAGTTTGCTATACTTATTTTTAAAGAAAATAGATAGTAAAATGATATATAGCATGAAACATGATAGATTACAAAAACATATAGCTTTTCGAATCCGTGAATGTCGAAAAGAACAGAGATTAAGTCAAGAGAAATTATCAGAATTAGCTGGCTTGGGTATCAAGGCAATTCAAAACATGGAAAATATGAAATATGATTTTAAGATAAAAACTCTTGAATCGGTAATCAAAGCATTAGGTATTACTGTAGAAGAATTCTTTAACCTACAAGGATATGATACAGAAAGAAAAGACTTCCTTAAGCTACAAGAATACGACTCAGAGAGTGAAGACTCCCTAGAAATACTTTTCGACAACCTAACAAAGTTACCCAAAGAGAAACAAGGAAAAATTATATCCTCCTTTAATGAAATTGTAAAAAATATCAAATAAATATAGATGGTAAGGAAGCTTTCAATGAATAAACAAGGCTTCTAATAGAGCAAATTTATAAAATATTCAATACTTTATAGCAAAGGACAACAAAGAAAAGAACCCACTAAAAGTCGTTTCCTAACAACTTTTAGTAGGTTCTTTTATTCTATCCATATTCTAGTTTGTTTCTATTCTTATTGGCACTCTTCCAAAATTCTGCTCTGCTATACTTGGATTTCCTAGTTGGTAAATTCGGTCTGCTTTTTGGGTCATGGTATCCCATGGTTCTTTACCAATTCGGCTGACTAAATTAACCTGACCTTTCAGAGACTTGAGATGTTGTCTGCCTTTTTCGGTAAAGCCAAGGACATGGATGGCTTCTGGCAAGAAACTTTCTCTAGCCTGCACCAAGATATAGGTAAAGAGGCGTCTGACACGCGCTTTGGTGTACCGCTTGGTGGCAACCTCCTCGACCAATTCTTCTAGAGACTGAGCCGTCTTGATAGCATCTTTGATGCGCACTGCCATTTCTTGATTAACCTGATAGATGGTGGTTAGGTCTGGATTTGACAAGATTTGGTAGCGGAGTAAGGGAAAATAGTCTTCCCAGATCACCTTACTCGCCTCCTCAAAGATGGCAATAGATGGCATAAAGCGTTCTAAGAAATCTTTGTCCCTTTGGTGCTGACGAAGGGCTGTCGCCGAAGCAAAGTCCACATCCTTGTCCACAGAATGATAACCCGCCCCCTGACGCTGAATCGGATGCAACTTGATGTTTCGTCCAGCAACTGCCTTGGCATAAGCCAGAGCAAGGACATGATTAGGCGTATTGCCTGAAAAATCAAGACCAGCAAATTCCTTCCACATGGCCTGGGTTTTCTGGGGATAAGAAAGAGAATCAGGCAGATTTTCCACAAAATTCTCCATCTCAGCACCTTTCTCTGTGTATAAGTCAGAGATTTTCTGGTAATCCAGAACTTCCTCCGTCCCAAATGCTAGCCTATCAATCCCCAAGCGAGACAAGATATCCACAGCTCCTTGGCCAAAGAAATCTGCCGCCTGAACACTGACTAAAAAGGGCAATTCCACTACAATATCCGCTCCGTTTTCCAACGCCATCTGGGCCCGAGTCCACTTGTCTACGATAGCAGGCTCTCCTCGTTGCATGAAATTTCCAGACATGGCTACGATTTTCAACCCCTCAGCCTGATTTAGCAGGTATTTATGGCCATTATGAAAAGGATTGAACTCCGCGATAATACCTGTGATGGTCATTTGCTACCCCTTTTTTAATATCAAATTGAATCTATTATATTTTGTAGACTCCGTTTTTGAGTGGTTGTTTCCTCAATGAATTTAATTGACCATTCTTTTAAGTAATTGTGTCTACTAAAATACCAGCCATTTACCCACTTATTTATTAAACATTTTTCATCATCTGTCAACATGTTATAATTTTTTCTTTCATCTATCTTCCAATTAGATACTATACTAGCCTCTAATTTTTTTATACTTTCAAAATCACTTATTGACAAAATATTTACGCCCATATTATCAAATATTAAAAATTGCAAACTGAAGTAGAAATAAACTTCATTTGTTAGTGAAAATCCTAATTCTAGTTTATTTTCTCTACTGTCTTTGCTACAAATAAAGTATTTAAAACATGTACTAATTCTCTCTGTGATATCTCCCATTTTCCTATACTTTTCATCCATACTTTCTATAATTGGAATACATAAATTTTTGAAAGTCCTTTCTTTCTGTATCGTGAAAAGTGCATTCATAAAAGTTCTGTGGGATCTAATATTATTTCTATCTGCTTCAGACCACTTAACTAATATCTGTCTTTGAAGTTTATCATCTAGTTGATTAATACCTACTGCAGCAAAGTATTCTTGGAAAGAACGATGAGAGAACTTTAAACTAACACCTTCTTGAAGCATCATGCAAGCACTGTGAGTCGCATCATAAACTATATCATTCGTCTTTAATTCAAAGTTATTTTTTAAACAATATCTAGTAATTATATCATCAAGTGTAGTTCTATCGAAATCTACTTTCCCATCAAAGAATGTTTTCAAACCAATGTAGGCTAATATATTTCGAAATTCCTCAGGGGTTAATTTTGCTTTTAGTTCTCTTTTGTATCCTGATTTAGATGCATCATGTCTTTGGTACAATGTATAAAAGGCCTGATTATAAAAATCAGTTAAATTATTTGGAATAGAAGCCCCAGCTTCATAAGTCATTAACATAATCGTTAACAAGAGTGGGATAGAGGCAAAAGATTTATGAGTATCATATAAACGATCTTTTAATTCTTTATGAAAACGTTTTTTTACTTTTTCATCATAATTCAGTTTATTGATTAAAGCTAGTGCCTTCACCTTATCCATTTTACTAATTTCATACTCAATAAATTGATTCCATCCTATAAATTCCTCAGACGGTCTTGAAGATAAAACATACCGATTTTCATTGTATAAAGTTACAAACTCTTTAATCTCTCTATCCAACCACGAACGTTTTGACGGATTTACTTCGTCTAATCCGTCAAAAATTATTGTATATCTTCCAGCATTTAAAGTCACCTCAAAATATTGCTTTTCTAAATCTAAATGATGGTTTCGAATCTCTTGATAAATAAAATCAATTAACCTATTGTCCAAAAACTCAAAATCATTAAGAGATTTTAACTCAATAAAGATTGGAATTGATGTAGCTTGTTGTATTTGGTTGATAAAAATATGTTTTACAAGCATTGATTTACCAATCCCACCAGTTCCTGTCAAAATAATATTAGACGACTTATTAAAAATCTGCTCAGTATTATCAGTTTCTAACTTTTCTAAATCAGCACTACTCAAATAAACATGTTCATAGAAATCATATATAAACTTACCTTCGTTTTTATAAAGCAATGTTTTAACTTTAGAATATTTATCATAAGTAAATTTTAAATAGTTCTGATAAACAACACCTAACTCCTCTTCTGTTTTAAACTGTAAGTCCTTATAAATTTGCTTTAACTTTTGATAAATTTTGGGTATATTGGTAATTACTTCTTTTTCAATAATATCACCAAATGGTACTGGTATACTCATTTTTCCTTACCTCCTAAGCATAAGATTAACAATATTTTATTTACTTCTGCGCCACAAAAAACCAACGGGTACTTGTCTCTGTTGGCTCCTTGTCCTCAAAATCTGCATAGAGTTTGAAAGACTTGAATCCAGCCTGTTCCAACAAGATATCATAGGTCAAGACCTCATAGGTCCGCTCCTCATGCACTTCATCGTGGCGACTAAAGGAACCATCCGCTTCCTTGATAAAGAAGGTCAACTCATGCACGATGGAGTGAGGAGCTTCGTCCTCATAGGTGTCCCAAAGCATGGCGAAATCTTCCGCATTTTCATGGTAGGAATAGCCTGGGAATACTTCATCTGTCTGATAGGTCGAATGCACATCAAAGATGAAAACTCCATCTTCATTGAGGGAATTATACACTTCCTTAAAGACGTCTCCTACTTCCACCTCATCCTGCATGTAACAGATAGAGTCCGAATAACAAGTGACAAAGTCGTATTGACCTACCTTGGATAAATCCAACATATTGCCTTCAATAAAATCAATCTTTTGCTTGGCTGAAGCCGCTCTCTTCTCCGCAATCTTTAGCATATCCGAGCTCAAGTCAAGTCCAGTTACATCAAAACCAGCTTGAGAAAAGCGCACAGACTGAATACCTGTCCCACAGGCCAATTCCAAGAGTTTCTTTCTCTCCTTGGTCTTAGGCAAATGACGCAGAGAAAAATCCGTCCATTTATCGTATAAACTATCATCCATCACAGCATCGTAAACAGCCGCAAAGGTTTCATAAGTTGCCATAATCATGATACCAAGAGCCTCCATGGCAAACACCACTCGCCCTATACCTTTCTATCCAATTTTCTAAAATAAGCAAAGAAACCCAGTTGGCTACAACTGAGTTCGTCTTCTAAGCAAGAGCTTCTGAAATATCTACTGACTCCGCCTCATGCCATAGCTTCTCTAGGTTATAGTGGGCACGCATTTCTTCTGAGAAGATATGCACAACGACAGCACCAAGGTCTAGCAAAACCCAGCCTCCCGCTGCATCGCCTTCGATATGACTTCCTTTAAAGCCTGCTTGAGCTACTTTTTCACGGATATTATCAGCGATAGCGTCCAACTGACGGCTATTCATCGAGCTAGTGATAACAAAGTAGTCCGTCACGCTGGTTAAATCTTGTACGTCAAGTGCGAGGATATCCTCCGCACGTTTCTCATCAGCCGCTTTCACGACTAGTTCTAGTAATTCTTTTTCGTTCATTTAGTCCTCTTTCAAATAGTGCACAAAAGCGTTATAGGTTTCAAGGGTTTGGGGATAGATGGGGAATCCCTGATGAGCTAGATGCTCCACGGTACGAGTTGTTTCGTAGGCCACTGCCTTATTGAGCGATAGCTCAGCAATTTCACGCGCCACATCCACTCCTGGAAAGGCACGATTATGCTCGATATAGTCTGCAACGTAGATGACTTTGTCTAGGTCGGTCATCTGACCAGCCCCGACTGTATGGATTTCAATAGCTCGCAGGATTTCAGAGTCTTGCAAATTCAAATCTTCTTGAATTTTGTAGATGCCAACCATACCATGCCAGACATTATTGCCCCAGTTTTTAAGGTCAGGGTCTAATTGGTAACGGTCAATCAAATCCAGAAATTCCTGATCTGACAGCTTTTTAGCGTAGTCATGAAGAAGGCCTGCTAGTCCTGCTTTTTCACTATCCACACCAAAGCGCTGAGCCAGTTCTATGGCTGCACGCTCCACCCCCAAACAATGGGTTAACCGTTTCTCGGGTAGAAGCTCTGCCATTTTTTCCAACAAAGCCTCACGGGAACAGTTGATATAGTCTTGATAAGCCATCAGTAGAGCTCCTCCTTCTCGATGTAGTCTAGCACCGGCTGAGGTAGGAGAAAGTTAGGTTTTCGACCTTGGGCAAAGAAATCCCGCACCATGCTGGACGAGATATCCATGAGAGGCACATCCACCCAGATAACGGGATAGGAAGTCCCTGCCTTGTAGCGTGGGCGCTGAACCCCCACAAACTGAACCAGATCGACCAGCTCATCAATTCGGTACCACTTAGGCAGATAGTCCACCATATCCGCACCAATAATGAAGTAATAATCCGTATCCGGATGTTGCTCTGTCAAAATTTTCATGGTGTCGTAGGTGTAGGAAATACCCTTACGCTCCAACTCAATAGTTTCAATGTCCAGACCTTCAATCCCCTCAATCGCCAACTCAAGCATCTTGAGACGGTGGTGCTCAGGAATGGTTTCCTTTTTATCAACATGAGGAGGTTGGTATTCAGGCATGAGCAAAACCTGATCCAGTCCCAACTGCTGGAGTACTTGGTCCGCAACAATGAGATGGGCATTGTGAACAGGGTTAAAATTCCCCCCTAAAATCCCGACTTGTTTTCGTTTTTTCTCCTTGATTTCTGGCTCCAACTCTACCTTGGTAAAGGGAGTCAATAATTCGATTGCCATAGGCTAGTCTCCTTTATTTCTCTGTAAAAACAGTTGTTTGGAGTAGGGTTTTAGATTTCTTTGACTTTTTTAGAAATCTTACGATTTTCTTTCTTGCTGGATTGTTTAAACAAGATTAAGATGCGTCCGATTTTTTGGACTGTATCCACACCGATTTCTTCTTCCAAGATTTCAGCTACTTCGTGGATGTTTTCATCTGTGTTTTGTAAGAGAGTGACTTTAATCAATTCGCGGGCATCAAGAGCTTGACGGACGCTGGTTTTGATTTGGTCATTGAGACCATTTTTCCCGATTTGGATGATGGGTTTGAGGGTGTGTGCCTGGCTGTTGAGGAAGGCACGTTGTTTTGATGTTAATGACATAATTTCTTCCTTGTTTTTTTGATAGTTATTTTAGGTGGTGAGGGACGGTCGGAACTAATTTTCCAAAGATCTCATCTTTGAAAAATGGATTTCCTGACCTCACAATTGAGCCTTGGTCTCAATTGTGCCCCTTGCCAATCTATCGATTGGCAAGACACCACGGCAATAACTATCGCTATATGAGCTCACTTTGTTCGCTCAGCGATTTTGTTTTAAATAATTGCTTTTCGTGTGACAACTGCAACGCCTTCTGGTGCCCAGACGGCGACTTTGGCGGTGCCTGTCACGCGGATCCAGCCTAGTCCTGAAATAACTAGATCTGTCTTATCTTTGATGGTAAAGACATGTTGGACTAGTTTTGGAAAATCTTCTTTTTCCTTGCTATTTGGTGGTGTAAGGAGGGTTCCGACGTGCTTGTTGTAAAAGGCACTAGCGCCTTCTAGCTTGGTACGATGGAGCTTAAGTTCATTGTCAAAGAAGGCTGTGAATCCTTGCTTCTCACCTGCAATGAAGTCAAAGCGTCCAAGACCACCTAGAAACAGGGTTTGCTCAGGATTAAGCTGATAGGTTTTAGGCTTGATTTCCTTTTTAGGGCTGACATACTTGAGATTTTTAGCAGTCAAGTAATGAGCCATCTGGTGGCGGTGGATGATTCCCGGAGTATCGTAGATATAAGAGCCGTCGTCAAGCGGAATCTCGATCTTGTCCAAGGTTGTCCCTGGGAAACGCGAAGTCGTGATGACATTCTGGTCACCTGTGATTTCTTGGATAATGGCGTTGATAAGGGTTGACTTTCCAACGTTGGTTACCCCAACTACGTAGACATCGCGACCCTTACGGTAGTGTTCAATCTTGTCAATGATTTCCTTAATGGCATGTTTGTTTTGTGCCGAAGTTAGGACAACATCGACAGGACGAAGTCCTTCTTCGTGGGCACGCTCCATCAGCCACTGGCTAATCTTGCCCGATTTTACTGACTTAGGCAGGATATCTTTTTTATTCCCTACCAAGAGGACATCATTGCCCGATACGAAACGTGGCAAACCTGGGATAACAGAGCCATTAAAATCAAAGATATCAATGACATTGACCACCAAGGCATCACTGTCTCCCACCTCGTGCAAGAGCTTGAGGAAATCATCATCCGTCAACTGGACATCAGTGATTTCATTGTAGTGGCGGAGACGGAAACAGCGTTGGCAATAGACTTCACCAGTCTCCAAACCTTTTTCAAGTGCCGACTGGGGGGTAAAACCAAGACCAGCCTTGTCTGTCGTCTGAATGGTTGCTCCACAACCAATACAGAGAATTTCTTCCATAACTAAATTCCTTTTTTATATGTAATCGGTCCGTACTTTTCAGTGATTTTTCTCATAACACGGCGCTCACGAGCTCGATTGATCTGCGTTTTGATTGAGTCGTGCTGAACCAAGGGTTTGACCAATATTGAGCGAATGCCTGCACGGTGGGCTGCTCGTATATCTGTCATAAGCTGATCACCGACCATAACCACTTCACTTTTCTCATAGTGAAATTCCTTCATGGCACGGTCAATCCCAAATGTGAAGGGTTTCAAGGCCCAATAAACGTAATCAATCCCAAACTTTTCAACTGCTCGTTGAACTCGTTTTTTGGTGTTGTTTGAGACCACGATGATGCGAATACCCGCATCACGGAGGTCATGTAGCCATTGCTTCATCTCTGGCGTCCCATCAGGGTTGTTCCAAGCTATGAGGGTATTGTCCAAATCGACCAAAACAGCCTTGATTCCCTGCGCCTGCAGGCTTGGGACTGTCAGATCATAGACTGCTTCCACAGCAAAATCTGGCATGTAATTTTCAATCGCCATTCTGGCTCCTTTTCTTAACTTTTTTTCGCAATTTTCCTTAGTAATAATGACAGGATAATCCACAAACCTGCACTGGCCAAGCTGATGTAGAGCCAAGCATGGGGCTCATCTGTTAAAGGTAGGGGAACATTCATTCCGAAAAAGCCTGTCACGACTGCCAGAACGGCTAGCAAGACTGAAATGATGGTCAAGGTTGTCAAGTTATCATTCAGATTATTGTTTAGGATGTTGTTGTAAGATGCTGATAGTTGTTGGAGAACTTGAGAAATTAAGTCCGTCATGGACACCAACTGATGAGCTTCAATCATGGCATCATCAAACTGCTCTCTCTCAATTTCGTTAAAACTACGATAGAGAGCATGCCCTTGAATATGCTCTAGCAACATGCGATTTTGCTTGGCAGCCGCAGTAAGATAAACCATACCGGTCTCCAAGTCAGACAAGGCAAAGAGGTTTTTCTTGGTCGTCCGCTGACGCAAGAGGCCATTGACCTCATCCTTACTCTTGTCCATCTGCTCGATGACAGGATAGTAGGCATTGCTGATGATTTCCAGACTGGCAAAGAGAAACTTGTAAATCGAAAGCGTGTCATGACTCTCCAGATAACGGGTCATCTGTTCAATGATATAGGCGTTCTTGGTATTACTAATGGTAATCAGACGACGATGTTCCACGATAAAGGTCATGGGAAAGGCTTCGTAGTATTCCTTATCCTTTTTCAAGTTCAAGACATTGTAGATAAAGGTCACAGTCCCATTTTCACGGTGATAATCCATGTGGGCACGCTCATTCCTATCCAGCGCATATTCGATGGTTTCCTTGTCCAAACCGTAGATTTCAGAAAGGTCCTCTAGTTTTTTCAACTTGTCTAAATCTAGGTTAATCCAGGCGCAACCATTGCCCAACTGTTTTTCTAAAAACATCTTCTCTCCTTTACCAAACTCTTTCTATTGTACCATAAATCTGCTAAAATTTCAGGCCTGGTCTGTCCGAGAGAAATTGCTGACGACGGTGATATTGCGATTAGGAACGAAGTGTAGAACCTGATCTTCTCCTCTGAGTTGCGTTGTTCGAATGCCAACGCTGACAACCTTGCCCGATACAGTAATAGGCCCATTTGTCAGAACAACCTCATCTCCCACATCCAGTTGACGTTCAAAGAGGATGAAAAAGCCATTGATGACATCAGACAGAAAGCCTTGGGCTCCCATCCCAATAGCCACCCCAGCAATTCCAGCACCTGCCAGTAAACTAGAGACTGGCAAGCCCAAAATAGACAAGATACAGTAAAGTAAAAAGAAATAGAGGGTATAATTAAACACATTCTCTAATAAACGTGAGATGGTTTTTTGGCGCCCGACATCATGATGAGACATCTTTAGAGAAGGTTTGACAATTCTCTGCACCATGGTATGAAGCAGTTTTTTAGCTATGTAGAATAGCAAAAATAGAAATAACAGAGAAATTAACTTTGTTAAGATATTCTCAATAATCGTTGTTATATCAAGCTTATTGAGGTAGGTTTGAAAAAATTCTTGCATAGAAAACTCCTTTCATTTATTATACCATACTTTCACAAGTGATAAATATTCAAAAATAATAGCCAAAATAGACAGAAAATTCTTGATTTTAGTTCATATTTATACTATAATCATAAACATTACACAACAAAGGAGATTATTATGAAAAAAATCATTCATGCTTGGAATAAATCAAGCCTAATCAAACGCATTTTGATTGGTATGATTATTGGAGGAACCCTAGGACTGACACTTCCTAACATGTCAGGAATCGGCCTGCTCGGAGATCTCTTTGTTGGTGGCCTCAAAGCCATCGCACCGATTCTAGTCTTTGCCCTCGTTGCTAACGCCCTGTCCCAACACCAAAAGGGGCAAGATAGTAATATGAAAACTGTTATCTTCCTTTACTTGGTAGGAACTTTTGCTGCTGCACTTGTCGCTGTCTTAGCAAGCTTTATTGTCCCTGTTGAGATTACCTTAAATAGTGCCAATACAGAAATCGCACCACCAGATGGAATTGGCCAGGTCCTCAGCAATCTCTTGCTCAAACTCGTCGACAATCCCGTCAATGCCCTTGTCACAGCCAACTACATTGGAATTCTATCTTGGGCAGTTGTTTTCGGGATTGCCATGAGAGAGGCCAGCAAAAATAGTAAAGAATTGTTGAATACTATTGCTGATGTGACTTCTAAAATTGTCGAGTGGATCATTAACCTAGCTCCATTTGGGATCCTTGGCCTTGTCTTCAAAACTATTTCCGATAAAGGAATCGGCAGTCTCGCAAACTACGGTATTTTACTAGGACTATTGGTGACAACCATGTTCTTTGTAGCTCTGGTAGTCAATCCACTAATTGCCTTCCTCTTTATGAAGAGAAACCCTTATCCCCTCGTTTGGAAATGTTTGCGTGTCAGCGGTGTGACAGCCTTCTTCACTCGTAGCTCTGCGGCTAACATCCCTGTCAACATGAAACTTTGTCACGACCTTGGACTAGATCCAGATACCTATTCGGTTTCTATCCCACTCGGTTCTACTATCAACATGGCTGGGGCAGCGATTACTATTAACGTTTTGACCCTTGCTGCAGTAAATACTCTTGGAATCCCTGTTGACTTTGCCACAGCCTTTGTCCTCAGTGTGGTAGCAGCAATCTCAGCCTGTGGTGCTTCTGGTATTGCCGGAGGATCCCTCCTTCTTATCCCAGTTGCTTGTAGCCTTTTTGGTATTTCTAACGATATTGCCATGCAAGTTGTTGGGGTTGGATTTGTGATTGGGGTCATCCAAGACTCATGTGAAACAGCCCTCAACTCTTCTACAGATGTCCTCTTTACTGCCGTTGCCGAATACGCAGCAACTCGTAAAAAATAACACATAAAGACAAGCCTGCTCAGGTCTTGTCTTTTACGCTTTTATTCTAGTCTTATTAGGAAATTCTTATGTCTATTAGCCAACGTACGACCAAGCTCATCTTAGCCACCTGTCTTGCCTGTCTTCTTGCTTATTTTCTCAATCTTTCTTCCGCAGTTTCAGCCGGAATTATCGCTCTCTTGAGCCTATCTGATACTCGTAGAAGCACTTTAAAATTGGCCCGCAATCGTCTTTTTTCTATGCTTCTAGCTCTAGCTATTGGGGTTTTGGTCTTTCACTTGAGCGGATTTCATATCTGGAGCCTTGGCCTCTATTTGGCCCTATACGTTCCTCTAGCCTACAAGATGGGCTGGGAAATTGGCATCACACCAAGTAGCGTTTTGGTTAGCCACCTCTTGGTGCAAGAATCAACCTCTCCAGATCTTCTATTTAATGAATTCCTTCTCTTTGCAATCGGTACAGGATTTTCTTTACTAGTCAATCTCTACATGCCTTCACGAGAAGAAGCAATCCAGCACTACCACACATTGGTAGAAGAAAAGTTAAAAGATATTCTCCAGCGCTTCAAATATTATTTATCAAGAGGAGATGGACGCAACCGAGCACAGTTGGTTGAAGAATTGGACACCCTTTTGGAAGAAGCCCTCAGACTGGTCTATTTGGATCACTCTGACCACCTCTTTCACCAGACCGACTACCATATCCACTACTTTGAGATGAGACAGCGACAAAGTCGTATCCTGCGAAACATGGCCCAGCAGATTAATACCTGTCACCTTGCTGCCAGTGAAAGCCTGATTTTGGCCCAACTCTTTTCAAAAATTGCCGGCCAACTGAGCCAGACCAATCCTGCTTCTGATTTGCTAGATGAAATTGAACGCTATCTGGAAGTCTTCCGGAACCGCAGTCTCCCCAAGACAAGAGACGAATTTGAAACCCGCGCCACACTTCTTCAACTCCTACGCGAAGCCAAAACCTTCATCCAGGTAAAAGTTGACTTTTACCAGAAATATGGACAGTAAAAAAGAAAACTTCAGACCAATCACCAAAAGTGAATATCTGAAGTTTTCTTTTATTATGTGACTTTCAGTCCGTCTCGCTCCGTTAGGTGCGAGACAAAAAAACCACCCGCTATGCGGGTGCGCGTCGAAG